>NZ_DJLC01000213.1:0-14000 GCF_002434875.1 Acinetobacter sp. UBA6526
GGTAATGACAGTTCCCTTAAATCCACCATCGACTTCATAGCTTAAAAAGTTTCCGCTATAGAATCCGATCAGCCATGCGATAATAAAAATAGCAGCCATGAGCCAATGCAGAACTTGCGCCGTGCGTGTGTAATATTGTGCTGAGGTTGACATCGCAACATCCTAGCTGTGATATGAGTGATTTGATTTTAATTAGCTCTTTTTATTGCTTATACAGTGTATACGTAACAGAGCGTTTTATGCATGCAACGTTCAATGAAATTTGCCTATTGTTATATTATGTAATAAGTCTACAGAGTCAATTGATTAAATCTTTTATTTCGTCAAAATACGCCTGCCAAAATTTTGGATATAGGTCTAAGGTCGTGAAAAAATTATTACTTGTATTGCCAGCACTATTTGCGCTTAATGGTTGTGTAGCACCAAATGCGAATAACACTACAGCTACCACATCTCAACAGTTAGGCATGACAGCATTGAAAGTTGCTGTAAATGCGAAATGTATCAATGAAATAAATACTTTACCAGCTTGGAAAACAGCGACACGTTTGATGACGACTGAACAACGTGAAAACATTCAAACGAATGTTTGTGGTTGCGTAAGTGAGAAAGCTCCAAATAGCGTTACAACAGTAGAATTAGCGACTGCTGCGATTGATCCAACTGCTCGTGCAACAATCGTAAGCCAAGTGGTATCTGAAACGGTAAATGCATGTGTTGCTGAAGCATTGAATAAATAATGAATTCAGTACATAACTAGCAAAGTTGGATATTTCGGCTTTGCTTTTTTAATAAAAAGTAAAATTAATACCATTTTTCAATTTTAAATCACGCTTAGATCATCTAATTTGAACACTTAAAACTTTAATCACATAATTAGGCTATAAATAATGAAAAAGAATCATTTGTTATTCATTCTATCAACATCCTTAACTCTATTGGTATGTAGCAGTGCTCAAAGTGCTGAACAGAGCAAATTAAAATTAGGTACATCTGCTATTGAGTTTGCAGCGCAAACAAAGTGTAGTCATGATATAGATGATTTTGCTGCGTGGAAGGTGGCGAGTCGATTAATGAATAGTGAATTAAAGAAGCAAAAGAAAAAACAAATATGTAAATGTGTTGGAAAGAATGCACCAACTGTTCTGTCTCCATCTGAACTTACTTTAGCTGCCGTCGATTCAAAAGCTAGAACAGCGTTAACAGGTGCTGCTGTTGCAAAAACAATGAATGCTTGTGTGTCAGAAGTGGTAAAATAATAAATTAGTGAATAACGTTCAGTTAGCTGCAATCAAGGCAGCTAATTTTTTGTGGAAAAGATATGTTTGTTGCTGGTGTAGATGAAGCAGGGCGTGGGCCATTGGTAGGTTCAGTGGTTGCGGCGGCTGTAATTTTAGATCCGAATAATCCGATCGAGGGATTAAATGATTCTAAAAAATTAACTGAGAAGAAACGAGAAAAACTCTTTTTAGAAATTAAAGAAAAAGCATTAGCATGGTCAATTGCAGAAGCAACTCATGCTGAAATTGATGAATTCAATATCTTACAAGCGACATTTTTGGCAATGCGTAGAGCGGTAGAGGGTTTACAAACTCAACCAGAAAAAGTCATCGTGGATGGTAATCAAATCCCTAAGGGAATCACTATTCCTTGTGAGGCGATTGTTGGGGGAGATGCGAGTCATGCTGAAATTAGTGCTGCGAGTATTTTAGCGAAAGTAACTCGAGATCATCAGATGAAAGCTTTAGATTTACAGTATCCTGACTTTGGATTTGCAAAACATAAAGGCTATCCTACAAAAGCACATTTTGAGGCGATTGCTACTCATGGTGTGATAGATGAGCATCGTCGTAGTTATGCGCCAGTGAGAAAAGCATTAGGTTTATAAAATACTTTGCCCAAAATAATTAAAGCGACTGTAAAAAGTCGCTTTAATTATTGGAGAAAAATTCTGTGCATTAACGATTGAAGTTATTATTTCGAGTAAAATCGGTATTATCTTCTTCATAAGAAAGTTGATAATCTTGATCAAGATGTTGTAGATGCTCATGCATGGCACGTTCATGTTGGATACGTTGGTAAATTTCCTCACGATGCACAGAAACTTCTTTTGGAGCATTTACACCAATACGCACCTGATTGCCTTTTACGCCAAGCACAGTAACACTGACTTGATCCCCAATCATTAATGTTTCTCCGACACGACGGGTCAGAATCAGCATGTTTATCTCCTTGCTAAACGCTTAAACTTGCGACAGGGAATTCATTTTAGAAAGCACAGCCTTAATATACAGAAAATTCTAACAGAAATATGTAAAAAACATTCTTTTTCGTAAGTTCTGTTGGAACTTCCTGAAAAACCTCACGGATTAATATAACAGAGCCACTGTAGGAAAAACTATAGTGGCTCTGTTTTTTTTTGCTATTTACTTGAAAGTAAATATGTTTAAGCAGCTATTAATTAAGCACGTGCACTGCTTTCGCCGTGTTCACGGTCTAAGCCAAATGCAGTGTGTAAACAACGAACAGCAAGCTCTAAATAGTTTTCTTCAATCAATACAGAAATTTTAATTTCTGAGGTAGAGATCATCAAAATATTGATGCTTTCATCAGCTAATGCAGTGAACATTTTGCTCGCAACACCTGCATGTGATCGCATACCAACACCAACGATAGATACTTTAACGATGTCATCACGAGTTACAACTTCACATCCTTCGATGCTGCTTGCAGTTTGCTCTAGGATAGCTTTTGCTTTTGCTAAATCAGTGCGATTAACTGTGAAGGTAAAATCAGTCGTACCATCTTCTTCAACATTTTGGATAATCATATCCACTTCAATGTTGGCATTGCTGATTGGTGACAAGATTTTAGATGCGATACCTGGCTCATCAGGAACACCCAAAATAGTGAGTTTTGCTTCGTCACGGTTAAATGCAATACCTGCAATGATTGGTTGTTCCATATCGTCCTCTGCCTCAGTCGTAATTAGTGTGCCTACGTTTTGTTTGAAATCTTCATCAAATGCGCCATCATCATCATTATCAAAACTTGATAATACACGCAGTGGAACTTGATATTTACCTGCGAATTCAACAGAGCGGATTTGTAAAACTTTTGAGCCTAAAGATGCCATTTCAAGCATTTCTTCAAAAGAGATACGGTCAACTTTCTTCGCTTTTGGTGCAACACGCGGATCAGTCGTGTATACGCCATCAACATCAGTATAAATTTGACATTCATCTGCTTTAAGTGCTGCTGCAAGTGCTACACCAGAAGTATCCGAACCACCACGACCAAGTGTTGTTGTATTACCTTCAGCGTCAAAGCCTTGGAAACCTGCAACGACGAGTACGCGACCAGCATCTAAGTCCTTTGTCATCACATCAGTATCAATAGATTCAATACGTGCTTTAGTGAAAGCACTATCCGTTTTAATACCGACTTGGCGACCTGTATAAGATTTAGCTTCTACACCAATTGAGTTCAGTGCCATAGCTAACATGGAAATCGTTACTTGTTCACCCGTTGACACCATTTGATCTAATTCACGTGGGTCAGGGGTGGTGGTAATGGCTTTAGCAAGCGCAAGTAAGCGGTTTGTTTCACCACTCATTGCAGACACGACAACGACCACCTTGTGACCGTGATCATGCCAACGCTTGACACGACGAGCAACATTTAAAATGCGCTCAGGAGTACCCATAGAAGTACCGCCATATTTTTGAACGATTAATGCCATAGTTGTTCCATATAAGCCATGACCCTGAGAGGCATCAGGGTCAGTTACACAAAAGTGAAGTTCTTATTGCTCAAGCCATGCAGGTAATGCTGCAATCACTTGATTAAACTTCTCGTTTAGTGGCGCGCCACCTTGTGCTAAGTCAGGTTTACCACCACCTTTACCACCAAGCTCTTGAGCTAAGTGTTTGATGATGTCACCTGCTTTTAGAGTTGCAGCATATTGTTTAGCGACGGACGCGATTAAACTCACTTTATCGCCTTCAACGCCAGCTAAAATAATGACTGCATCTTCCAATTTTGATTTTACGCTGTCGTGTAGATTGCGTAATGACTTTGCATCCAGACCTTGAACAGTCGTGATAAGTGTTTGACGACCAGCAATTGTTTTTACTTGGCCGAGTAATTCAGCTGCTTGCAAACTTGCAAACTTCTGATTAAGTTGTTCAATCTGCTTTTGTAAGCTAGATGCCGTATCAACAATTGCTTCAACCTTCTCAACAGTTTGCTCTTTCTGAGCTTTAAGTAAACCATTGATTGTCTGAATATCACGATCGGCTTTTTGAACAGCTTCGAGTGCTTTTGAACCTGTTACCGCCTCGATACGACGAACACCTGCGGCAACACCGCCTTCAGAGGTGATCTTGAATAAACCAATATCACCTGTACGTTTTACGTGAATACCACCACATAGTTCGATCGAGAAGTTCTTCTCTTCAATCACAGAGCCCATAGATAATACGCGAACTTCTTCGCCATATTTTTCCCCGAAAAGCATCATTGCGCCTTTCGCTTTTGCAGATTCGATATCGAGAAGTTCGGTATTTACTGGAGTATTTGCGATCACTTCAGCATTGACTAAACGTTCGATCTGTTGAATTTGTTCAAACGTAACAGGTTGATCATTGGCAAAGTCAAAACGTAAAATATCGCTTGCGACCAAAGAACCTTTTTGTTGAACGTGATCACCTAAAATCTGACGTAATGCAGCATGTAAAAGGTGAGTCGCAGAGTGATTGCGAGCGGTTGCATCACGTAGATCTGCTTTAACAGTCGCTTCTACATTTTGTGAAGTTTTTAGGCTACCAACAGTAACGATACCTTGGTGTACAAATGCTCCACCAGATTTTTTAGTATCTTGAACTTCAAAGATACCCGTATCGTTCTTGAAGATACCTGTGTCACCAATCTGACCACCACTTTCTGCATAGAAAGGGGTTTGGTTCAATACGATAAGTGCTTCATCACCTTCGTTAACTTCATCAACCTGAATGCCATCTTTATAGATCGCAACAATTTGACCTTGACCCTGAGTTGCATCATAACCATCAAATTGTGTTTCGCCTTCGACTTTAACAATGCTGTTATAGTCAACCGCGAATTTACCAGAATCACGAGCACGTTGGCGTTGAGCAGCCATTTCTACTTCGAAACCAGCTTCATCAATCGTTAGATCACGTTCACGCGCGATATCAGCTGTTAAGTCCGTTGGGAAGCCATAAGTATCATAAAGTTTGAATACAGTTTCACCTGCAATCACATTGCCTTTTAGTTGAGCGAGTTCACCCTCTAAAAGTTTTAAGCCTTGCTCAAGTGTCTTGGCAAACTGTTCTTCTTCACGGATTAGAGTTGCTTCAATAACATCTTTGCGTGTAACTAATTCAGGATAAGCTTCACCCATGACCTCGATGAGTGGTTGTAGCATCTTGTAGAAGAATGTACCTGTTGCACCTAGTTTATTACCATGACGTACTGCACGACGGATAATACGACGTAACACATAACCACGACCTTCATTTGAAGGATTCACGCCATCTGCGATCAAGAAGCAGCAAGAGCGGGCATGGTCAGCAAGAACACGTAAAGAAGGTTGGCCTTCTTCTTGAATGCCAATGATGTCAGCAGCTGCTTTTAACAAATGTTGGAATAAGTCAATTTCGTAGTTCGAATTGACATGCTGAAGCACAGCTGAAATACGCTCCAAGCCCATACCTGTATCGACAGAAGGTGCTGGAAGAGGGTGCATAACACCATCCGCAGTGCGGTTGAACTGCATGAAAACGTTGTTCCAGATTTCGATGAAGCGATCGCCATCTTCTTCTGGTGTACCTGGTAATCCACCCCAGATATGGTCGCCATGATCATAGAAAATTTCAGAACAAGGGCCGCAAGGACCTGTATCACCCATTGCCCAGAAGTTATCTGAAGCGTATTGACCACCTTTGTTATCACCGATACGGATAATACGCTCGGCATCTACGCCGATCTCTTTATTCCATATGTCAAAGGCTTCATCATCAGTATGATAAACCGTGACATAAAGACGATCTTTTGGTAAGCCTAACCATTGTTCGCTGGTTAAAAACTCCCAAGCGAATTTAAGTGCATTTTGTTTGAAATAATCACCAAAAGAGAAGTTACCTAACATCTCAAAGAATGTATGGTGACGAGCAGTATAACCGACATTATCAAGGTCGTTATGTTTACCACCTGCACGTACACATTTTTGTGATGATACTGCGCGTACATAGTCGCGCTTTTCTAAGCCTAAGAAACAATCTTTAAACTGGTTCATCCCAGCATTTGTAAACAGCAACGTTGGGTCGTTGGCGGGAACGAGAGAACTCGACGCGACACGTGTGTGGCCTTGCGATTCAAAATAACGCAAAAAAGCTTCACGAATTTCAGCTGATGTCATAAAACGAGTACTCACAACCAAGACACTCCATAATTTTGAATTTGGCTATATGCAATGAGGAAAGTTGTTTTAAGTTCTACAATCGAACCTATTGCATGGCATAGATTTTAAAAGTGCTAAATTATAACGGAAAATGTGTGCCCAACCAACGATTTTACAAGCAATATCATATAAAACTGTGTTTAAGCTAAAAATCTATATTCAACAATGCTTCTCATGTTTTACCATATAGCATAGAAAAGATGATGTTTTGATGAATAAGGATGCTACATGCAACGTATCGCTATCAATGGATTTGGTCGAATTGGTCGGAATGTGTTACGTGCATGGTTTGAAAACTCAAAGAAGTTTCAATTTGAAATCGTTGCCATTAATGACATTGCTGATGTACAGACTTTAGTGCATCTTTTTAAATATGATACAACGCATGGTCGTTTTGCTGGACAAGTCGATATTCAAATTGATGGCGAGCACATTTTTTTGAACATTCAGTCAAATCAACGTCAACTCAGATTACAAGTGTTTAATAACGAATGTCCTGAATGTCTACCATGGGAAAAATTAAATATTGACGTGGTGCTTGAGTGTACAGGTCTTTTCCGCTCCAGAGCTGATGCAACGCGTCATGTTGAGGCAGGAGCAAAAAGAGTCATTATCGGGGCTGCACCTTTTGATACCGTTGATGCTGCGATTGTTTACGGTGTAAATCACGCAGACGTAAAACCCTCGGATCAAATTATTTCAAGTGTTTCATGTACAACGCAAGCATTGGTACCACTGGTTAAAATCATTGATGATGCTTTTGGTATTGAAACAGCACTGATGACTGAAATTCATGCGGTAACTGCGGATCAATCTGTTTTAGACCATGCACATCGAGATTTACGTCGAGCAAGAGCATCTGGACAAAATATCATTCCAACGACATCAAGTGCTTTAGGTGCATTGAAACGTGTTATGCCTAAAATGGAAGATCGTATTGATGGATATTCGATTCGTGTACCGACCATAAATGTGGCGGCAATTGATCTTACCTTTATTTCTCAATCACCAATTACCGTACATAAAATAAATGAGGTGTTGGTCAAAGCGGCACAATTTGATTATGCTCAGATTATGCAAGTGACAGATGAGGATCTTGTATCAAGTGATTTTAATCATTCACCATATTCTTTGATCGTGGATTTAACTCAAACAATCGTTGTAGGCCATCAGGCGAAAGTTTTTGCTTGGTATGATAATGAATGGGGCTATGCAAATCGCTTACTAGATCTGTGTGAATCATTTAATAAATAACTTTAGAAAATAAAAATTGGAGAGGGGAAATGGGATTAATGATGATGTGGGGTTTTATTATCTTACTAATGTTGGCAGTTATTTTTTTATTTTGGTTTCAATTTAAAAATGTAGAAGTTAAAAATCAGGATGTAGAGGTTCTCCAGCTTGAGGAGAAAGTGCTTCACTTAGAGCTACACCTTAAAAAAAGCTTAGAAATTATGCAAGATTTGGCAAAGAAAATGCATGTTCAACAAGAGGTGTTGGATAGAACAGTGGCGAATATTGCCGCACTAGAAAAACAAAATGCCGAACTAGTAAATGTTTTAGAGATCGTAGTTAAAGGTGGTAAAGGGAAATAGTAAATTAGGTTGTTATATGTATAAACTTTCAAATTGATTGCATTTAGTTTAATGATATAAACCTATTTTTTAGACATGGTAATGATCTTACTATTTTTATTTAACTTTAAACTATTAAAATTCATAATAATTTTGAGGGTGTGAATGAACTATAATTTAAGTAACTTTGAATTCCGTCTTACTTGTGAAGATGATTGGGAGATACTTAAAGCCATTCGTTTGCAGTCATTATTTGATAGTCCTGATGCATTTACTGCAACTTATGCAACTACTGAGAAATATCATGAGAAAGAATGGCGTAATCGGGCAGCTCAAAGGACTAACAATCAATATATTCTCGCGATTCACAATGCTCGGGCAGTGGGTATAGTTGGTGGAACTCTTAATTCTGAGTTAGAGTTTAATGTGATTGCTATGTGGGTTAACCCTTTATTTCGTGGCAGTGGTGTAGCAGATCATTTGATTGTTGCAGTTAAGAAGTTAGCGATTTCTAAAGGACATCATCGAATTGTACTAAGCGTCTCTGATCATAATCTGCATGCGAAAAATCTTTATCTTAAACATGGTTTTCAATTTATATCTAATTTAGATGGAATCTCTCTTTGTTCTGATACAACTGATACAAAAAGTCAAAAAATGGAGTGTTTTATTAAAGGTATAGACTTAGATTAATTATTAGAATTTTATTAAACTAACTGTTTTGATATTTATGAAAACTAAAAATAAACTCTAGGATTTTTTCTTGTTAGCTTTTTGTTGTTTTTGATATTATTTTAGCTCCTAAATAAATTGAAAATGATTGTTAACCTATGAAGCTTGGATCAAAAAAAATAACAGGAACTCTTATTATATTTTCAACACTTCTTTTAACAGCCTGCGGTGGTGGCTCGAATCAGAGTAATGATAAAAAATCTGATGATGAATCATCTGAACAAAATGCACTGTACAAAGTATATTATCAACCATTTAATGTCTCATCTGGTTTGATCACAGATTTTTTTGAGATAACAACATATCTGATTCAAGACGATCAAATTAATTTTAATAAATCACATAACCAACCTTTAGACAGAAGAATTTTAACTGAATCTAAAATTTTAGAAGTTGGAACACCGCAGAGCAATGTCTTCAAAAGACTTGCACCTACTCAATGGCGATATGAGCGTACATCTGAGTTGCAACAGGATTTGAGTTTTGAGTTGGTGCAATTAGATGGGCAAAATGTTTTTGATCGCGTATTGCCAGGATACCGTGAAAATATTAATTTAAGTTCCAATGAAACAAATGGATTAAATCAAAATTTAATTAAATTTTATCAAAATTATAAAGATACTGTTTTTCCTAAAAATAGCATTTGCTATCGTTTAAAGGAAACGCAATGGAACCAGAATCATATTACTCAAGTCGATTCATTCGATAGTCCTTCCTTCGCAGAAGTACGTGAGCGGATTGTTAACCAATATGAAGGCTTGAAATATCCTCCGATTTCAAATCAATCTGATTATCAACTGGCTTGGGGAAATTGGCATGGATATGATTGGATATTCTTATTAAATAATTTAGATGTAGAAGAAACAGTTGGAACAATAGGTGATGCTACTGATCAATCTGCTTATGCTATTTATACGACATCGCAGCCGTGGTCGGTAGAGCAGAGCTTAAGTTATGCTCGCGATCAGCTAAATTCATTTGAAAAATATGATAGGGATGATCAAATTAGTCAAATGATTATACTGGGTCAAAAGATGCGAATTGCAAACTTAGAAAAAGGCTGCTTTGCGTTTAACTTACAGGCGATTAAAACACTCAAAAAATTAAATCTGATCAGTTGGAAACAAGGTGATAGTTCAGATGTTGGACAGTTCTTTGGATCACGAACGATAGTCGACGCTAGTCATGACTGATTTTTAATTAATTGAATCTATTTATTAAATTCATAAATATGTGCTGATGTGCTGGAGGCAATACGATACCGAATTATTCAAATTCTCAGGTGCATCGCATAAATCTTCGTGCTACACTACGCTGAATCGGGCATTCACCCGATTTTTTTATGTGGTTGCTTTTTATGTGGATGCCTCCACATTGAACAGATTTTAGGTTTGAAACATGACCATTTCAGAGACATGGTTGCTACCAGATGGGGTAGCAGATGTATTGCCAGAACAAGCGCAAGTCGTTGAAACTTTGCGTCGCGCAGCTTTAGATTTCCTTGCAGTTCGAGGTTATCAATTGGTATACACACCATTTATTGAATACATTGAATCGTTGTCGTCATTATCAGAATCTAATCAAGATTTAGACTTAGTGACTTTTAAAGTCATTGATCAGCTTTCTGGTCGTTTGCTTGGTGTGCGTGCAGATATGACGCCACAAGTTGCGCGTATAGATGCGCATGTACGACCAATTGAAGGTGTGGCTCGCTATTGCTATGCAGGTACTGTGCTTCATACTAAACCACAGAATTTTAATGCAACGCGTGCACCTTTACAGTTAGGTGCAGAGTTATATGGTCATGACAGCATCGAAGCTGATGTTGAAATGATTGATGTGATGTTGGCTTTGATTGAGCATACGCATACTTTAGATGGCGCTCATTTAGATTTAGGTCATGTTGGTTTATTCCGTAGTTTAGTAAAGCGTGCTGGTTTAAATAAAAATACAGAAAATCAGCTCTCTGATTTATATCAGCGTAAAGCATTACCTGAACTCGAAGAGTTTACTAAAGATCTTGCTATGGGTGCTGATTTTTATGCTTTAGGTCGTTATGCGAGTGATCTAGATGCATTACAAGCGCATCTAAGCCAAGATATTTTAAATGATATTGATTTTAAAAATGCATTTGATGCATTGAAATCTACTTTGACTCAAATTCAGTCACGTTGGTCTAATTTAAATATTGGAATCGACGTTATCGAGTTACGTAGTTATCACTATCATACTGGTTTGATGTATGCCATTTATGCGCCAAATCGTGCTGCGCCACTTGCGCAAGGCGGCCGTTATGATGGTATTGGTGAGCACTTTGGACGTGCACGACCAGCAACTGGTTTTAGTTGTGATTTATACGCTTTAGGCGCAACTCAATTTGTAGAAATTGAAACGATTGTTGCACCTAAAGGAAGTGAAAAAGATTTATTAAAATCAATTGCAGATGCACGTCTGAACGGTTTACGTGTTGTGCAGTTGTTAGGTAATGATGATTTAAGCTCAGTGCCATATGCGACACATCAAATGGTGTCTCAAAATGGGCAATGGGTCATTGAAAAAATTTAATTGCTATGCTGACTCAACAGCTTAGTTTCCAATTTTAACAGCATGATGTAATGAGGCTATTATGGGCAAAAATGTTGTGGTACTTGGTACCCAATGGGGCGACGAAGGTAAAGGTAAAATCGTCGACCTGCTCACAGATCAAGCGGCTGCGGTTGTACGTTATCAAGGTGGTCACAATGCAGGGCATACGCTTGTCGTAGGTGGTAAGAAAACTGTATTACACCTCATTCCATCAGGTATTTTACGTGAAAACGTATTGTGCTTAATTGGTAATGGTGTGGTGTTATCACCTGAAGCTTTAATTAAAGAAATGGCAATTTTGGAAGAAGAAGGCGTACCTGTTAAAGAACGTTTACGTATTTCTCCAAACTGTCCTTTAATTTTGCCAAACCATATCGCACTTGACCAAGCACGTGAAAAGAAACGCGGTAATGCGAAGATTGGTACAACTGGTCGTGGTATTGGTCCTGCTTACGAAGATAAAGTCGCTCGCCGCGCTGTGCGTGTTGCTGACTTGATTCGTGGTGGTGAATTACTTGAAGAAAAACTCAAGGAAATGCTTGAGCTTCATAACTTCCAACTTTCTCAATTCTATGGCGTTGAAGAAGTTAAGTTTGAAGATGTACTTGCACTTTGTAACGCTTGGCGTGAAGTGCTTGCACCATTAGTGATTGATGTCACTAAAGTGTTACATGATTACCGCAAAGAAGGTAAGGCAATCATGTTCGAGGGTGCACAAGGTTCTTTACTTGATATCGATCATGGTACATATCCATTTGTTACGAGTTCAAATACCACTGCTGGTGGCGTAAGCTCTGGTTCGGGTATGGGTCCATTACATTTAGATTATGTATTGGGTATTACAAAAGCATATACAACTCGTGTAGGTGCTGGTCCTTTCCCTACAGAATTGCACTATGATGCTTCGACAGATACAGGCGATGCAATTGGTCGTCATTTAGGTACTGTGGGCCATGAATTTGGTGCTTCTACTGGTCGTCAACGTCGTTGTGGTTGGTTCGATGCTGAAATTCTGCGTCGTTCTGTAGAGGTGAACTCACTATCTGGTATTTGCTTAACTAAACTTGATGTATTAGATGGTTTAGAAGAAGTTAAAATCTGTGTCGGTTATGAAGATGTGGATTCGGGTTGTGCAGGTTCTTCTGATGCGATTTCATTTGAAAGCTTGAAGCCAATCTATGAAACAATGCCAGGTTGGAGCGAATCTACAGTTGGCTTAACTCAAATTGAGCAACTTCCTGCAAATGCATTGGCTTATGTACGTCGTATCGAAGCTTTAATTGGTTGTCCAATTGATATCGTTTCAACAGGTCCTGACCGTGCAGAAACAATCGTTTTACGTCATCCATTTTCAGCTTAAGCTAATGGTATGATTTAAAGCTCCCTTTGGGGAGCTTTTTTATTTTATAGATTTATATATTCAGTATATCTAGCAGAAAAATAGATTTTAACTGCAATCTTTGTTATTTCTCTGGCTAAAAAATTATTGTTATATTGGTTCTTCATTTAAATAAAGAGGGTTTTAACAATGACCAAAAAGCGGATTCGTTACAATGGTTATGAACTTGCATGCTGTTTTTAATTAAACTCATCGTGATCATAGAGTTCAAGCCAATTTTAAACAGTGGGGGAAATTGGCTTAATTCAAATTAATCTAAGAAAAAATACTGATTATTTAGGATAAATTATATAAAAATTTTAGAGAACCTAGATGGTTCTCTTTTTTATTTAGAGTCTTCAATTTCTTTGACGGCATTATAAACAGCAATTGGTTCGATATTTAATAGCTTTTTGCCAAAACTTCTTAGCCACCAAACGAGCTGAGATGTAAAAGGAACATTTGCTGAGACTTCAACAATATTTTCTTCTAATGGCGTGATGATCTGGTCTTTACTTAACTGACTTTCATAAAAGCTTTTGGCAGTATTCTCAGTCATTGTGAGTTTAAGCAGAATTTGTTCAGTCGGTTTACTGTAATCGACACGGAAACCTAATGCACCAGAGTCAATATAATGATCAATGTCAAAATTTACAGGATGTAAGGCACGGCTTTCTAAAACGGTCGCTGCTTTAAAACGGTGCAGCGCAAAAGTTTGGACATCAGTTTTATCATTTCTCGTGCAAATAAGATAAATAACAGCACCTCTTTGAACCAAAGCGAGTGGATTCAAAATATACGTTTTATCTTCGCCTTGGTTTGTTCGTGCGCTGTAAATACACTCAATTTGTTTATCTTGCAAAAGTCCTTCATAGATCGCTTGTTGAGCTAGTTTATCGACCATTGGTGGAATGAGTGGTTGATTGGCAGGCACAATACGAACGCGATTGATCCATTGTCGAACGTTATTTTGAGTCGATAAACTGCGTTTTGCGAGGTCGAACCAAGGCATCATTTCTTCGAGTAAACTTGGTGGTAGCAAATGTCTTAGGTGTTCCTCAACCATCATAAACGTAACAGCTTGAGAGCTAGTCATATGTGGCAAGCTTTGAATTGGTGCATCTGAGCGCCAGCGCCAACCTTGAGGAACTGTTTTGTTGCTTTCAATTGGAAAGCGTTGTGCAATTTGATTTAGATCACGTTGAATAGTGCGCAAACTAATATCGATCCCTTCTCGTTCTAATATTTC
>NZ_DJLC01000163.1:0-7475 GCF_002434875.1 Acinetobacter sp. UBA6526
AGCATGAGCAGGCTGCCTAAAATGCCTGCATTACTAATGTCGCGTGCGGCATATACGATTCCTTGTTGTGCAAGTTGCGGCATTACTGAGAGCTGTGCTTGCAAAATACGTCCCGATACACGTTCAAAGCATTTCCAATAGACAGTGTTAGGATGAAATTGACCTTGTAGATTTAAAGCAATCAAAATCTTTTGCTGTGGTTTAACATGCAAAACCGACAATAATTTCTGTGCTGTTCCTTGAATGGCAACGGATAAAGCAGGCTGATAACTTTCAGCGATATTGCTATGCCCACCAATCAATGCAACATCATAAGCAGTACAAGCATCTTGCATGCCTTGCATTAATAATTGAGCATGCCCAACATTTGTATGCCAAAAGCTATTTACAACAGATAATGCACGACCACCCATTGCTGCAATGTCACTGATATTGGCCATGACTGCAGACCAACCCGCAAAATAAGGATGATTAGCAACAAAACCAGGCAACATCCCTTCACACGCATGTAAAATATATTGTCCTTGGACAGCAACAGCGGCAGTATCATCTCCAGGATAAGCGTATAAAGCTTGCAGAGAATTCACTTTATCCAGATTTGGGATCATTACACTTTTAGCAATCACCTGTTTTGATTGCATAGCTGGAGTTTGTCTCAAATATTCAAGAAGTTGATTGAGTGACATCATCATTCCACCTCTTTTTGCATATAAGCCTGCATGACCACATGCTGTAGCGGATAATGTTCAATTTGAGCTTGCATCATCATATGTGGAATTTCAGCAACCATTAATTCACAGACACTGTTCCAACATAATTTCTGAAAATAACGCTCATTTTGTTGCTGTACAGTCGCTAAGAATGTTTGACATCCTAGATTTTTTGCCGTCGACACTGCTGCATTAATCAGCGCTTTACCAATAGCATGATGATGGCGGTATAATGGCTCTACACATAAACGCCCACCCCACCATGTATTTGCTCCATCCGGGAAGATCCGCACTGCACCTATGACATGATCATGCTCACCAAACATTTGCCCAATCGCAACAATACCTAGAGCTTTAAAGTCATATTCATCACGGTCTTCTTTTAGAATCTTTTGTTCATCGCGAAAAGTTGCCTCTCGCAGGCGATAATATTGACGACGTTCCCAGTCTTCAGTGACCACCTTGATAACAATGTCATCTGTGACAAACTGTTTAAGGTCTTCATTTAATTCTATTAACCATGGATAACCAGAAAGTTGCATACTGTTTCTCCTACTCATAAGCTTTCAGTGAAGAACATGCTCCACATTTGGCACAACCCGCTTGAGTGTCTTCCGAGTTAAGCCCATGTAGACGGAGTTGCTCACCAATTTTTGGATAGAGTGCCTGCATAAAGGCTTGCTCAGGTTTTGAATGATGTTCAAGTGCTGTTCCCTGAATTGGTACAAATGGCACTACAAACGGATAAACGCCCATCTCGGTCAAGTTGGCAGTCATTTCAATGATTTCTTTTTCTGTATCGCCTAGCCCAGCTAAGATATAGGTACTTACTTGCCCCCGACCAAATACCTCAACTGCCGCCTTAAATGCTGCAAAATATGTATTAATTGAAACTTCTGCTTTACCCGGCATAATTTTATGACGTACCCGATCACTCACCGCTTCAAGATGCATACCAATTGACACCGCACCTGCATCTTTTAACTTTTGAAACCATGCAAAATCATCGGGTGGCTCACATTGCACCTGTATAGGTAACTTCACTTCAGCACATATTGCTTTTACACTGTCATATAAAATCTCTGCTCCACGGTCTGGAGTATTAGGTGTGCCAGTGGTAATGACCATTTGCTGTACACCATCGAGTTCCACAGCTGCTTTTGCAACTTCTGCGAGCTGTTCAGGACGTTTCCGAATTAAAGTACGACCACTTTTTAAAGATTGGTCAATCGAACAAAATTGACAAGCCGTAGCTTTATCATTCATACGAATGCAATGTTGTAATACTGTTGTTGCCAAGACATCGTGGCTATGCAAAGTTGCAATTTGCTCATATGGAATACCTTCGTCTGTAGTTAAGTCATAAAACTTTGGACGAGATGGGGCTGTTAATGTTGCTACAGGAATCCGGTTTTTAAATACGATCACTTGGTCAGAATCTGGATCAGCTTTGGCACTGTATGGAGACTCTTGTGCAGCTAGATTCAACACTGGAATCATCATCGTCTGCCCATCTAGGCTGAGTGCCTTATGATCACTTGGCCCTGCACCGCCTTTACGAGATAGACCAAATTCACCATCCCATTTCAGACCGTTACATTGCAAATCAGTCAAAAGTTGTATTGCAGACATACTCACCCCTCTCTATAGAATTGGTTTAATAAGGCTTAAACCTGCTCTTCCGTAAATCTGGAAATCTTTTCAAGATTTGTTAAATCCAAGGATTCGACTTTAAGTTCATGTAGTACCTGTGTCGGACGACGATCAATCAATAAACTTAATAATTCTGGACGGCTATAATGACCAACCGAATCCATCATGCGTTTACGTTTATCAATTAATGAAAAGTCTAAGTCAGCGATACAATAACCTTCACCCTGAGTAACAGGTTCGGCTAGAAATTTCCCTTCAGGCGATACAATAGCAGTGAAGCATCCACCTGAAATTGGACCAATTTCACAACCAGTGTCTTTCATAATTTGTTGTTGTTGCTCAGGATGTAGCCATGCCGTCGCATTAACTACGAAACAACCTGACTCCAAAGCATGGTGCTGAATAGTGGCACTGATCTGATCAGCGAACACCTGTCCGACTAATGAACCAGGGAACATGGCAGCATGAATCTGTTCTCCATCTGCCATTAAGGCAAAACGTGCCAAAGGGTTATAATGCTCCCAGCATGCCAGTGACCCAATACGCCCGACAGCAGAATCAATCGCACGCAACCCACTGCCATCGCCTTGTCCCCACACCATGTGTTCATGATAAGTTGGGGTAATTTTTCGACGATGCTGAATAATCGAGCCATCAGCATCAAATAACAGCTGTGCGTTGTAGATTGTTCCACCCGCGCGCTCATTAATCCCAATAGAAACCACCATTTTTGCTTCAGCACAGGCTTGACCAATCGCAAAGGTTGCTTCAGAAGGGACAACCACAGATTCATTGAGAAGCTTTAAATGTTCCTTACCCATTGCAAACGGTGGTTGTACAAAAGAAAAGTAAGGGTAATAAGGCACTACCGTTTCAGGAAAAACAGCAAACTGTACGCCTTGTTTACCTAGCTCTAAAATCGTATTACAGATTTTTTGTACGGTTTCCTTTTGGCTATAAAGCACTGGACTACACTGTACTGCTGCTGCTTTTACAATCTGATTCATGTCTTATTCCCCTTTCTTAAATCTTTAAACAGTCCAAGTATCAATGATCAGTGCATTGTCACGACGCATCAGTAATTTCAAGTCCATTACATCTAAAGGATTGATTGGACGAATCCCTGGCATTAATGCTTTTTCGGTTTGACCATATAGCGCTTGTAATGCGAATCGGCAGGCATAAACTTCACCACCTTCTTCCATAAAGGCTTTAAGCTGATTATTGACCGCCAAATGTCCAGGAAAAGCTTCAGCACCTAAAGTTGGGAAACCACGTTGTACCCCCAACTGAACACCTGGACCGTAGAGCAAAATTTTGGTTTCAAAACCTTTGCGTAATAATCGTTTTGCTTGTAAGACATTAACCAAGCCAATAGAACCTTCAAAGGCAACGGTGTGGAAAGTCACCAATGCTTTTTCACCCGGCTGAGCTTTTACATCCTCAAATACTTTTTCTTCATAATCGACAAGAAAATCACCATCTTTGTATTGTTCAATATCTACTTTAGGCATAGCCGTTCCTCATATCTACGGTTTCGATTCAACCAACTGTTTTGGTCTATCCGTGTTATTGCGAGAGCTGTGCCAAGATCTATTTTCTGGTAGGAATTAATTTTTATGTCATTGAAATATAATAATTAATATTTTCAAAACTGCTCTTTTAGATGATAAATATAGTGCTGGAAGGTTATGATTTTTCGTAGTATTATGAAATTTCATAACCTATTCTATGAAATTTCGTAGCATGAATAATACCGACTTCATTTCCGATTGGGTTACTACTGAGAATTCAATTCGTCCACTTGCATTTGAACACACCTCTCAAGCCTTACTCGTTTTAGACCCACATCAAAATCAGTTTATTGATGTAAATATTAGTGCTACGAAATTACTCCGCTATGAACGCCATGAGCTGATTCAAAAAACTATCACCTCTATTTTTGGTCATTTTAGTCAACTCCCAGACTTAGTGGCATTTACAGAAGAAACACTAGCTAAAGGCTATGCATGGAATAATGAGCTATATGCTTTTGATAAAAATGGAGAAAAAATTCAATTCGATGTCAGCTCTGTTTCAATCCCATATAAGAATAAGACTCTGCTCATTTGGTCCTTAGTCGATGTCAAAGACTTAGAGCTACGTCAACTGAATAAAAATGCAGATAAAGTCATTCGTGCAGGGCTTAAAGAATGGCAAGCTCTACAAGAACTTTTTATTGATTCTGACACTGGCAAGCATTTGCTGCTAAGCTCAGTAGGTGATGGAATTTATAGTATCGATAAACAAGGATTATGTACCTTTATAAATCCCGTTGGCGCGAGAATGCTAGGATTAAAACCAGAAGATGTGCTTAGTAAAAATATCCATAAAATACACCACCATACTCATGAGAATGGTACGCACTATCCTGTCGAGGAATGCCCAATCTACGCAGCTGTACACGATGGTGTAGTACATGAAGGAATACAAGAGATTTTCTGGCGACGTGATGGCAGTTTTTTTCCTGTGGAATTTACAAGTACACCAATCATCCGTGAAAGCGAGATCATTGGTGCAGTTGTAGTCTTTAGAGATATCAGCGAACGCTTAAATACAGAAAAACAACTCACCCATGCTCTTAACGAACTACAAGACTTAAAAAGTCGACTAGAACAACAAAATGAATATTTACAGGAAGAGATACTACAAGAGAATCAATATCATGAAATTGTGGGAAATAGTGCCTCAATTTTACAAATCATTGAAAAAATTAAAGTAGTTGCTTCTACTGATGCCAATGTCATGATTTATGGCGAATCTGGTACAGGAAAGGAACTGATTGCACGTGCAATCCATCAATCTAGTCATCGTAAACAACAACCTCTTATACGTGTTAACTGTGCAGCCATCCCCTCAGAACTATTTGAAAGTGAATTTTTCGGGCATGTTAAAGGCGCATTTACGGGAGCAGTGCGTGATCGAGCGGGGCGATTTGAACTTGCAGATCAAGGAACATTGTTTCTAGATGAAATTGGTGAAATCCCACTAGAATTACAAAGTAAATTATTAAGAGTATTACAAGAAGGAACATTTGAACGAATTGGTGAAGAAAAAACTCGCCACGTTGATGTCAGGATTATTGCAGCGACTAATCGTAATCTCAGAGAAGAAGTTAAGCTCAAAAATTTCCGTGAAGACTTATACTTCCGCTTGAATGTATTCCCGATTCACTCACCCGCCTTACGAGATAGAAAAGAAGATATTCCTCTATTAGTTTCACACTTTACCAAGCTGATCAGTGAAAATCGTAAAGTGCCTTATTTACCTTTTTCACAAAAACACATCCTCGAACTGCAACACTATGACTGGCCGGGTAATATTCGAGAATTACAAAATGTGTTGGAGCGAGCATTGATTACTGCCAAACATGGCGCTGTTTCATTTAAATATTTACTGGAACAAGAATCCTCTCAGACTATGCAGCACAATCACGCTACAGCAATTGAGCAAGTCCTATCGATACAACAGCTTAAACAGTTAGAAACTGAAAATCTTCAACTGGCAATCAAACAATGTGAAGGTAAAATTTTTGGTGATGAGGGTGCAGCTAAGCTTTTAGGGATTAATCCAACGACACTGATTTCAAAATTAAAAAAATTAGGTATTAAATATTAATGGATATTCAATACCTTACCAACAAATGAATAATCACATTGGGATAAAGCAATGGAAATCAATAGAATTGGTGATATTTCTGCTTTTGTAGCTTCAGTCAGATATGGCAGTTATACTCTTGCAGCGAAACATTTAGGTTTATCACGATCTGCTATTGGTAAAAGTATTGTTCGTTTAGAAGAACAAATGAAAGTGCGACTATTAAATCGAACGACACGAAGCTTAAGCTTGACTGATGAGGGGCAAATTCTCTTTGATTATTGCCAGCAGATTTTAGAAGGTTTAGAAGGTTTAGAAGAAGTTGATCATGTAATGGCTTCACGTCGCCTTGAACCGATTGGTACTTTAAAAATTACAGCTCCTCACTCACTTGGAAATCGATATATTTTACCCATTTTAGACACCTTTCTAAAAAAATGGCCTGGATTAAAAGCAGACATTTCTTTTACAGATCGCTTTGTTGACATCATTGAAGAAGGCTTTGACATAGGTATTCGTGTTGGTGAACCCAAGGATGATTCTCGACTTTTAACACGGACCATCGCATGGCAAAAAATGCAGACATGTGCATCACCACAATATATTAAATTACATGGTTCCCCCCAAACTCCAGAAGATTTAGCAAAATTTGATACAATTTTTCTAAATGGTAGCAACAATCGTAGAAGCTGGAAATTCAAGACAGACTCGGGGATCTATGTTTTTGAAGGTCCTGAGAAGATGAAAATCGATAGTTCAGATGCTATCTTGGCATCTGCAGTTTCAGGGTTTGGTATCATACAACTACCCACCTATATCACACAAGAAAGTATTGATCAGCTCCAACTTATTCCTCTTCTTGAAAAATATACAGTTGAACCCGAGCCTATTCGCATTATTTATCCAAGCAAAAAACATTTGTCTCCAAGAATCAGAATGTTTATCGATTACCTCGTTGAACAATGGACTGTATTGCCTCCTTGGGAAAGAATAGACTCAGGCACTAAAACTTGAGTCTACAAAAAAATTTTGATTAATTAGGGCTTTGTTGCACAAAGATTTCATAACTATATGATTTTAAAAGTTTTGATTATTTCTTGATCCAAAATTAAATTTATTTAAATCAGATGCTTACATATTTATGCAACAAAGCCCAATATAGTTGTAAACCTAGCTTTTCCAAATTGGTAAAACTTCTTGATTAGGTGTCTTGAAAAACATACCAAAATTCCAAGTTCCTTTAATTTGTCGCCAACAACAATAAGTTAAGAAATCTTCACTACGTTGACCAATTATCCAATTACCCCAACCAACCTCTAAGACATCATCGGAGAAGCTACCAAATGCAACACCTATTGCTAAATCGCCCCAGTGTGCTAGTTCAGGGTGTGATTCACGTAGTTGAGCAATATCTTTTCTGTCTTGTTCACTCCATTCGCCATGATCTGAACCAGGGGTCGTCTCAGGAAACGGAAA
>NZ_DJLC01000244.1:0-879 GCF_002434875.1 Acinetobacter sp. UBA6526
CAGTTTTTAAAATCTGCTCAGCTTTTTGCACCACAGTTTGATCAATCTGAGTCCCTGCTTTTGCCCCTGAAATTTGGACGGCAGGTTCATCTGGATACAAACTAGGAAGTGCATATAACGTACTGACCACAAGAACAACGAGGATCAGTAAATATTTCCATGCAGGGTAACGCATTCGTTTTCTTCTTAAATGAAAAAGTCGTGCTAAGGCACGACTATTTTATGATTAAAGGTTATTTAGAGTGCCTTCAGGAAGTACTGAAATAACACTTGCACGTTGGATTTTTACATCAACACCACGGCTGAGTTCAACAACAGCGAAATCACCATCAATTTTAGTGATTCTACCCATTAAACCACCAGCAAAAACGATTTCACTGCCCACACCTAAGCTTTCAACTAAAGAGCGGTGCTCTTTAGCACGTTTCGCTTGAGGTCTCCAGATCAAGAAGTAGAAGATTGCAACGAAAACAGCAATCATCAATATGTTAGCCATTAAGCTTGGACCTTGTGCTGCTGCAGGAGCGGCGTGAGCGGTAGAAATGAAAAAGCTCATTTTAATTTCCTAATCAAATAAAAGCGAAAAAATTAACAATAAATTCCAATTCGTTTTGCAATGTACCTTGTCTTGCGTTTAGGCGCAAATCTTGATGCATCAATCTTCAGGGCAAGGTGGAACTTCTAATCCACGACGAGCATAAAAGTCTTGAACATATGCATCAAAAGTGCCATTGTCCAATGCATCACGCATACCTTGTGTAAGACGTTGGTAATAACGCAAGTTGTGGATTGTGCCAAGCATAGATGCCAGCATCTCACCGCACTTCTCTAAATGATATAAATAGGCACGCGTAAAGTTTTTACAAGTGTAGCAATCAC
>NZ_DJLC01000244.1:1179-4002 GCF_002434875.1 Acinetobacter sp. UBA6526
AGTTTTTACAAGTGTAGCAATCACAATGTGGGTCTAAAGGCCCTTTATCATGGCGATATTTACTATTACGAATTCTTACCAGACCATCGGTGACAAAATAATGACCATTACGTGCGTTACGAGTTGGCATCACACAGTCGAACATGTCGACGCCACGACGTACTGCTTCTACGATATCTTCGGGCTTACCAACACCCATCAAATAACGTGGTTTGTCATGCGGCATTTTATTCGGTAAATAATCAAGAACCTTGATCATTTCATCTTTTGGTTCACCAACAGATAAGCCACCAATCGCATAGCCATCAAATCCAACCTCTAAAAGACCTTTGAGCGACTCATCACGTAAATCTTCATACATCCCACCTTGGATAATGCCGAATAACGCATTTTTGTTGTTCAGCTCATCGTGGTGATGTGTCTTACAGCGTTTCGCCCAACGTAAAGAAAGCTGCAATGATTTTTGTGCTTCTTCATGGGTGGCAGGGTAAGGTGTACATTCATCAAAAATCATCACGATGTCTGAATTGAGTACCTGTTGGATCTCCATTGATATTTCTGGAGATAAGAACACTTTTGAACCATCGATAGGAGAGCGGAAAGTTACACCTTCTTCTTTGATTTTACGCATTGCGCCTAAGCTGAATACTTGGAAGCCGCCTGAGTCAGTCAGAATCGGTTTATCCCATTTGATAAACTCGTGCAGACCGCCGTGCTCTTTGATGACTTCTAAGCCAGGGCGTAAATACAAATGGAAAGTGTTACCTAAAATAATTTGTGCCTGAATTTCTTCAATATCACGTGGCAACATGCCTTTTACTGTACCGTAAGTACCAACGGGCATAAATACAGGTGTCTCAACAACACCATGTTCTAAAGTGAGTCGACCACGACGGGCGCGCCCCGACTGACCTAATTTTTCAAATTGCATGACACCAATCCATCAAGGCGAAAAAACAGTTCGCTGATCAAAAACGGCTATTTTCCTTGATTATGGCTTGTAGTTCTACTACTAAATGTAGCTATAGAGAAAAATATTAACCTTACTTCATTTTGAGGTGTATTGAGAGTATCA
Organism: Acinetobacter sp. UBA6526; assembly: GCF_002434875.1. Lineage (NCBI taxonomy): Bacteria > Pseudomonadati > Pseudomonadota > Gammaproteobacteria > Moraxellales > Moraxellaceae > Acinetobacter > Acinetobacter sp. UBA6526. The sequence continues at coordinate 2,255 of NZ_DJLC01000244.1, forward strand.
CAAGATTAAAAGAGGGGGAGGAGGTATTAGTTTTTAAGGCAAATATATAGGGAAATCTGCTCAATTGTCACTTTGTCTAATTATTAAAAAGTCAGCTTGTCTTAATGTCTTATAAGCATGTTTTTAAAAATAAGAAACCAATTTGTATAAAGTCTTAATGCAAGAATGATAAAAAAGTAGGCGATATTCAGCCATAAATCATGTACCCAACCTGCTAACCCCGTCACTGAGCCGGCTCTATAACCGACATCTTGAATAAACATAAATAAGCCACCAATAAACATTAGTGTCATAAAAAAAGTAATCACTACTAATAAACAGTACCCCCCGATACCCCTTTTAGTTTCCAACTGATTAGCACCTGTCCAGCCAATTAGTTGCCATAGACAAATGATAGATGCTATTAGAATCGGGAAAAATGATAACACATGCCATGCATGATAAAGCAGGCATGCTCTACCAAATACTGAAGTTAAGAATACCTGTTCATTCCCAAACATCTGTTTAAGCATAGCGGAACCACTATCGTCACTACTTAGCTTAACTAGAAAAAGTTTTCTATCTACATTAAGTGGGGGAACGTTTGTATTTGCTCTTACCCAATCAATCACACTGTTAACCCATTCAGGTTGCCAGACTAGTGCTAGATCTTTGACCCAACTAGTGACAAAAAACATCTCAAATAAGGCACACCAACCTAAAAATATTAAACTCCACTTTTGCAAAGTTCTAGGAGCTAACCCTCCATCATTGGCTATATGCTGTTTGATAGCTTCTCGCTTGATTGGATCTTTGATGGCTTCAATTTGTTGCTGAGTTTTTTCACTACGTCTTTGTAATCGTGACTTACGACCAAAGATCAAGCGATACCAAATTGGGGTAAAAGCCATCGTAATAGTTAAGGTTAAAAACCAAATAAAGTTAAACAATAGATTCTGCTGTAAGCTATAACCTGAAAGCTCAAACCCAAAACTAAATAATCCTATAAATCCCCAAAATACAATAATCAGAAGATAAAAGAATAAATACTCTTCATATAAACGTTCTGATGCCATCCAGTTTAAAACTGATTGCGATTGATTTTTATCGTTCATATCTTAATATTTCATCAAACCTATATTTTTATTTGTACTCATCGTTATTTCGTTCCATCGCATAGTTACAGAACGAGGAAATTCTTAGGAATTTTAGCTATTTAAGTTTCTAAAATTATTTATCATCGTGGGATCATAGATTGCCCAAAGCAACGCAAAAATGACAAGTAAGCTAGGTATTAATGTCAATATTATGGTTTTTATTCGAAAATTCATTAAGGTATATAACCATAAAATTACTTCTATCTTAATGCCAAACCACCAATATCTAAGTGAATCAGTCACGGATTTAGACCATGGCGATTGTTCAATACCAAAACTCTCCCAAAACAAGGGTAATTCACTTTCAAGCCCATACAAGATTCGACATTGGAATGCCAACATACTCAATGCAATTAAGCTATATAAAGTTTTTTTCACCCACCTACTACACATAATCTAAGCTCAACTTAAATGGCATCACAATAGTTAATATTTGGAAAATAAAATATTTATTTTTAATTTGATTTTTTAAACCTTCATTTTTTCCATAAAAAAGAATAAATTGTGTCTTATCTAAATTAATTTTATTTATTTCGAAATGTTTAATTATCATTAAGTATAGATAGCTCAGTTAAAAGTTTGTTTGACATTGATGATGCAAAATTTTGTTTT
>NZ_DJLC01000244.1:4191-5090 GCF_002434875.1 Acinetobacter sp. UBA6526
TTTAATTTGATTTTTTAATAATTTAGTGAGCAACTAAATAAGACCATGTATCAAAAAGCCAATTATTCTCTACTGAGTAACTGGCTTGAGTCAAACAAGGGGTCTTTTAAAAATTTGGTTTATAGTCAAAATTTTCAGTCGCAAGATTATCCCTAAATGGGCGAATTTCTTTCTTCGATAATGTCAGTGTATTGATCAGGTTATTTGGGAAAACTTGGATGTGGTTGTTGAATAACTCAACATTACGGTTAAAGATTGTAATCGCAGCACCAACATTTTCGTTTTGCTCTTGAATGTCATCCATCATTTTGCTGTAAAGCGCATCAGCCTTTAACTCTGGATAATTTTCTACAACGACGTTGAGGCTACGGATGAGTTCTTTACTCATTTTTTCGATGCTTTGTAGTTGAGAAATATCCGTATCATTGACATTCAAGTTCAAGATTTGCTGACGAAGCTCTGTAACTTTTTCTAAGGTTGATTTTTCAAACTGAGTGTATTGCGCCAAGGTTGCTTCCAAAGCCTCTAAAGTTTTTACTTTTTGGCGTTCAAAGTTGGCGACTTCTGACCAAGCTCGTTTAGTGGCATTGAAGTAACGCACAATCGTATTGCGAATATTGATGCCCCACACAATCAATATAACAAAAATCCCCAAGAAAATGAGCAAGCCCATCATTGTCGTTCTCCTTATTGTTATTGCTACAAATCCGCTCTTTTGAAAAGAGACCAACTGTACTGAGAACAGTGGAATGGATTTAGCGAATTAAGTTAAGCATGTGTTGCTGAAATTTTTGATATTCAGGCATGGTCATAGTGCGTAAATGACCGCGCAACGCTGGAATATCATTAATCTCATCTCGTTTGCTTGTGGTTTGAAAGAGGTCTTGCTCACCCACATA
>NZ_DJLC01000115.1:0-3024 GCF_002434875.1 Acinetobacter sp. UBA6526
GCGGATCGTAAGCAGCAAAAGAGTATTAGTGTGTTGGATGTGATTCAGAAAAATAAGCAGTTGGTATTGAATGATATTGTTCAAGCGGATTATCAAAAATGGGTGGAGAAACAGTCATTAGAGGTGAAAAAACAAGTTCCGAAAAAGCTATATTGGGGGCAAGCAGATTGGTTCTTTGATGGTGAGGGGATTGGTTTACATTATCGTGCCAATGAAATTAGCAAAGATGCGCCACAGCTTGATATTTACCTGACAACTGAACAAACTAAACAGATGCTGCAACCAGAAATTTATCAGCAAATGTTTTAATATTCGTTAGATACGTATAGAAATTGCATGTGCTTATGGTGATTTTGAGTTGAGTTCGATAGCATTTCAAAATCTTGTGGAAAAACAACGGTAATGGGTTTCAGATGAAAACATTTTATAAATTTAGCGTTCTTGCGTGTGCAGTTCTGCTCGCTGCCTGCCAACCGAAATCTGATCCTAAAGAGACACAGGATAAACAGCAAGAGCCAGTTGTTGAACAACAGCAAGTTGAGCCGACTTTGCGTGGTGAAACCGTAAAAGTACAAGTCACTTTACCTGAGTGCAGTGGTAATGCGTGTCCTGATTTTACAGTTGAACGCTTACAGAGTAATTTCTCGTTTATTGATCAACTGATTGATCAGCAAGTTTTAAATCAACTCAGTCATATGTTAGAAGTTGTTGATGCGGATAAAGCATCATCGACTGTACAAAGTACAGAGCAAAAGCCGAATCTTGATGCGCAAACACAGATGTATGCCAATGCATTTATTAAAATTGATGAAGAACTCAAAGCACTGAGCAGCAGTCATCAAATTAGTTTAATGATCAAGCCAAAAATTTTACAGTCAAAAGGGTCATTGGCGACTGTTGTACTTAACAGCAGTAGCTATTTAGGTGGTGCGCATGGTGCAACAGCTCAACACTATTACAATTTTGATTTGAAGAATCAAAAACAGATTCAGCTAAACGATTTATTGTTGCCAAAACAGAAAGCGACTTTGGATAAATTGGCACATGACGCATTTAAAGTTTGGATTGTTGATTCTAAACTTGCCAATGATCCGAAAGAATATGAGGAAGCTTGGCCATTCCAAGTGACAGATAATTTCTTATTAGGCGAGCAGGGGCTTATTTTACAGTATGGCGAATATGAAATTGGCCCTTATGTAGTAGGTTTACCTCGTCTAGTGATTCCTTTTGATCAGTTAAAAGGGGTGTTAAAACCTGAATATTTACCTCAGGTTGAAGCGCCAGCCGCATCGACACCTGCTGCAAGTACAGCAACTTAAGCTTTTAAGTGTGATTTAGCGATCACAAGGGTGGAATGAGACGCAACAATGATGAAACTCTTTGATACCCATACCCATTTTGATGTTGCCGATTTTGATCATGATCGGCAGCAGTTGGCAGTACAAGCCAAACGTGCAGGTGTGGAGTCATTGGTTTTAATTGGTTTCTTGGCGTCTAGTTTTGATGATTTGATCCAAACACATCAACAGCTCCAAGCTTGGGATGCTGTTCCTCAATCTTATCTTGCACCAGGTTTACATCCATTTTATATCGAGCAACATCAGACTGAGCATTTGCAACGACTTGAGCAAGTCTTGCAGCGGTATGATTGTGTTGCTGTGGGTGAAATTGGCTTAGACACGTTCTTAAAGCAACATAAACAGTCTGATATATTTGCTAAACAGCAAGACTATTTTAATGCTCAACTTGAGTTAGCAACTCAGTATCAGAAACCTGTTTTATTGCATATTCGCAAAGCCCATGCTGAAACGATTGCTATTTTAAAAGCTCAGAAATTTAAGTTGGGTGGCATTGCCCATGCCTTTAGTGGTGGTGTAGAAGAAGCCAAAGCACTGGTAAAACTAGGGTTTAAAATCGGCGTGACGGGACAAATCACCAATCCAAATGCCAAGAAATTACATCAAGTTGTTCAAGCGATTGGTCATGAAAACTTGGTCATTGAAACCGATTGTCCCGATATGACGCCGTTATGCTGTCAAACCTCAACAGAAGAAAAAACACGCAATACACCAGTTAATTTACCCTATGTATTGGAAGCACTCGCGCAAACACTCGATCATCCGATTGACGCGTTGGCTGAACAATTATGGCAAAATTCATTAAGCGCGTTGAAATTAGATTTTTAAGATAATAAGAAAATAATCGCGATAAAAATAAGATACTAAAAGGGAACACATGCTTTTCTAAACAAGGTTACATTAAATAAGACATTCATAATAAACAAACGCGCCAATACTGGGAGGGCAACCTTATGGCCAGATATAGCAAAATCAATAGTTTCAATGCATTAAAAACACTTACTGTCGGCTCAAAGTCTTATCAAATCTACAGTTTATCTCGAGCCGCTCAAAGCTTAGGTAATATCGATCAACTCCCTAAGTCATTAAAGGTTTTGCTAGAAAATTTACTCCGTTTTGAAGATCAAAAAAGTGTAAAAGTAGAACATATTCAAGCACTGGTTGATTGGCAGAAACAGCGTACTTCAGACCAAGAAATTCAATATCGTCCCGCACGTGTACTGATGCAGGATTTTACCGGTGTACCAGCAGTTGTTGATCTTGCTGCAATGCGTGCAGCAATGGCACAAGCGGGTGGTGATCCTAATTTGATTAATCCATTATCGCCTGTGGACTTGGTGATTGACCATTCAGTGATGGTGGATCACTTTGCCAATGAAAATGCATTTGCCGAAAATGTCGAGATTGAAATGCAACGTAATGGCGAGCGTTATCAATTCCTACGTTGGGGACAATCTGCATTTAATAATTTTAGTGTCGTACCGCCGGGAACGGGGATTTGTCACCAAGTCAATTTAGAGTATTTGGCTCAAGCAGTATGGCTTGGGGATGATGATGGTGAAAGCTTTGCCTTTCCAGATACCTTGGTGGGGACAGATTCTCATACCACAATGATCAATGGTCTTGGCGTATTAGGTTGGGGCGTAGGTGGAATTGAAGCTGAAGC
>NZ_DJLC01000002.1:0-25158 GCF_002434875.1 Acinetobacter sp. UBA6526
CAAAAAGCTGAGCAGATTTTAAAAACTGCCAACATTAGCAGTCATGATAATAGCTTCACCAATAATGCGGCTTTATTACGTTTGGACACAACTGAGTCACAGTTAAAAGCGAAAGAAGTGTTACGCCGTGATTTAGGTGATGACTACGTGGTTGCTCTCAACCTTGCGCCAACCACACCTGAATGGCTGCAAAAGATTGGGGCTAAGCCGATGAAACTCGGTTTGGACTTACGTGGTGGTGTACATTTCTTGCTCGAAGTCGACATGGATAAAGCGATTAGTCAACGTTTAGAAACGTCTGCGACTGATCTGCGTCGTCAATTTCGTGATAACAAAATCAAATTTAACAATCTTGCTTTAAACAATAACACCATTACGGTTCAATTTGCGGATAGTGCTGATCGTGATGCTGCCGCAGACTTCTTACGTCGTAACGGTAATGAGTTTACTCAGCAATCAGTTGCAACGGCTAATGGTGCAACATTAAGACTCACTTACTCTGATGCACGTCGTCAGGAAATTCAGTCTTATGCAGTCAACCAGAACTTAACCACTTTACGTAACCGTATTAATGAACTCGGTGTTGCAGAAGCCCTAGTCCAAACTCAAGGTAATAACCGTATTGTGGTTGAACTACCTGGTGTTCAAGATACTGCTGAAGCAAAACGTGTCTTAGGTCGTACTGCAAACTTAGAGTTCCGTTTAGTTTCTGATAGTAATGATCAGTATATTGATCCATATTCTGGAAAATATAATGGTCAACCACTCCCTCCGGGTACTGAAGTTTTTGCTTATGAATCTTTAGACAGTGGTCGCCAACTGCTTTTAAATCGTAACCGTATCTTAACGGGTGAGCGCGTCCAAAATGCAAGCTCTGGCTTTAGCCAAGACTCTGGTGGTGCTGAGGTAAATATTACCTTAGACAGCGCTGGCGGTAAGCTGATGGCTGATGCGACACGTAATGCAGTTGGTAAACGCATGGCTGTTTTGTTTATTGAGAATAAACAAAAGATTAGCTATGTGAATGATCCACAAACTGGTACTCAAACTGAAGTTCGTACACCTTATACAGAATCTGTCGTGATTAATGCGGCAACGATTCAAGCAGTATTGGGTTCACAATTCCGAATCACGGGTCTTGACTCACCTCAAGAAGCAGCAGAACTAGCATTAATGTTACGTGCGGGTGCTTTAGCTGCACCAATGTACTTCGTTGAAGAGCGCGTAGTTGGCCCTAGTCTAGGTCAAGAAAACATTGATAAGGGTGTTCTTTCAACGCAAATCGGTTTCTTACTGGTTGCGATCTGGATGGTTGTGTTCTTCCGTGTATTTGGTTTGATCGCAAACTTTGCATTGGTATTTAACCTTGCAATGATTCTTACAGTAATGTCGTGGATTGGCTCTTCCCTCACCCTTCCGGGTATTGCGGGTATCGTGATTACCATTGGTATGGCCGTCGATGCAAACGTATTGATCTGTGAGCGGATACGAGAAGAGATTCTATGGGGCGCCTCGCCTAAACAGGCGATTGTCGCGGGTTATGATCGAGCCTATAACACTATTTTTGACTCGAACTTAACCACATTCCTTGTTGCATTCATCTTGTTTGCAATCGGTACTGGCCCAATTAAAGGCTTCGCTGTGACCCTCATGATCGGTATCGTCTGTTCAATGTTTACAGCGATTACGGTGACTCGTGCAATTGTACAAATCATTTATGGCAAACGTCGTGATTTGAAGAAGTTGAGCATTTAAGGAGATTGATATGACAAATCTGACTCAACAAGACTCAAAACAATACGGTCGTCCAGATGATTTAAAAATCATCCCTTTCATGAAGATTGCTAAACCAGCTGCAATCTTCTCGATCTTACTGACGATTGCTAGTATCTTCTTTATCGTTACGAAAGGTTTGAACTTAGGTTTGGACTTTACTGGTGGTATCTCAGCTGAATTGAACTACAAACAAGCAGTTCAACCAAGTCAAATTGTTCAAGCCTTGGATAAAGCGGGTTTTAAAGATGCGGTTGTACAAACGCTAGGAAGTAACACTGACCTGATCGTTCGTATGCCTGTTCAAGAAGATCTGCAAGTTGAAGACTTGAGTAATGCAATCACTACAGCTGTCCAACTACCAAACAATACCGTTGAAGTACATAAAGTCGATGCGGTGGGTGGTGCAGTCGGTAACGAGCTTTATGTTCGTTCAGCGGGTGCAGTTGCACTAGCATTACTTTTAATGCTGGTTTACGTCACTATTCGCTTTGAGTTTAAACTCGCGATGGGTGCTGTGATGTCGTTATTCCACGATATCATCCTTATCCTTGGTGCATTTGCTTTATTCCAATGGTCATTTGACTTAACCGTACTTGCTGCAGTTTTAGCAATTATAGGCTTCTCACTTAACGATAACATCGTTGTATCGGATCGTATTCGTGAGAACTTCCGTAAGATCCGTGGCGCTACACCAACTGAAATTGTGGATATTGCGTTAACTGAGACTTTACGCCGTACGATTCACACCTCTATGACATTATTACTCGTCGTACTTGCAATGTTCTTCATTGGTGGTGATGGTCTACACTGGTTCTCTTTAGCTATGATTATAGGGGTATTTGTCGGTACTTATTCTTCGATTTATATCGGTACTGCATTTGCTTTATGGCGTGGCTTGAACCGTCAAGACTTCGTTGTACAAGTTAAACCTGAATTTGATGAAGAAGAGATTCCTTAAATCTTAACTTTATGATGATTCAAAAAATGCCAGCTTAATGCTGGCGTTTTTTTATGCTGGTTTTTATTTCTAATCATGTTTTATTTTAATTTGTGGAAACTGAAAGCCTCGACATGATGGCTCTGCACGCCAAGCCACTGTTACCACAATATTCTGATTTAAAATAAAATTTTGATATGCAAATGTTCCAATCATCGGATGAGTACACATTCCTCCATTTTGTTCAGGATGAACGTTTGTATTCAAACTATTTAAATCCAAACGAATACCCAAACCAGACGCTTTTAATATCGCTTCCTTGGTTGTCCAGACCTTAAACCAATATTCCCTGTCTTGTCCTTGCTGTTGCCAAGTTTTATATTCATCTGCATGAAAGGCATGTTGTGCGAATGCATCGAATCTTATTTTCCGCCCTAATTCTTCAACATCTACACCAATATCTTTCACCTGTTGACTCATGACCAAAGCATAATATTCATGACTGTGGGAGTGATTAAAGTGAAGATTGTGAGATGATAAAAAAGGTTTACCATGCTCATGCTTAGAAAATATGAGTGTGTTCTTATCACAATTCAATTGCTTTGCTAAAAGCTGATTACGATATGCGTGAATCTGTTCTTTTTTATAAAAATTAAAATCACGAAAGGTTGGAAAATCAGATTTTTTTTTAGTTAAAAGTTGAGCCAAAGCATGTATATGTAACTGAATCTCACGTTTCATCATTGGCTCCCAATCTATTAAAAAAAGCCCAAAGCAGAGTTTGGGCTTTTTGCTTCAAGATTAGCTTAACGCTTGTATTTCTTTTCTGCTTTTTTAAATTTCTGAACATAACGACGTTTACGTGCAGCAACGCGTTCATCCACTTGTGACTTACGTCCTTCAAATGGGTTTTCTGACGTTTTAAAGTCAATACGGACTGGTGTGCCCTCAAGCTTGTACACTTTGCGGAATACATTTTCTAAATAACGACGATAATCCGCTGGAGTCTTATCGACCTTGTTACCATGAATCACGATGGTTGGTGGATTTTGTCCGCCCATATGCGCATAACGCATTTTAATACGACGGCCACTGATCATTGGTGGCTGGTGAGCCTCTGTCGCATCACTTAAAATCTGAGTCAGTTTCGCAGGAGAAACTTTTAGATTTGCAGATTCATAAGCACGGTGAATCGATGGATAAAGCTCGCCCACACCCGTACCATGTAATGCCGAAATCAAATGGATTTTCGCCCATGGAATAAAGTCAAAACGACGTTCCACATCGAGTTTACATTGTTTACGATCATACTCGGTCATGTTGTCCCATTTGTTGATCGCAATCACCATGGCACGCCCTGCTTCAAGCGCGTAGCCAATCAAATGTAAATCTTGTTCAACAATACCTTCACGAGCGTCAACCACCACCACAACGACATGCGCATCTTTCATAGCTTGTAGTGTTTTAACGATCGAGAATTTCTCGATCATTTCATCAACTTTACCTTTACGACGAACACCAGCAGTATCAATCAATGTATATTGACGACCATCACGCTCATAAGGAATATAAATTGAGTCACGGGTTGTACCAGGTTGATCAAATGCAACCACACGTTCTTCACCGAGTAAACGGTTGACTAAGGTTGATTTACCTACGTTAGGACGACCAATAATCGCTAAGCGTAAACCTGTATTTTTATTATGTTCATCTGGGTTTTCATCTTCTGGAACCTCAGCTAATACTTCTTCAAGCATTTGCTGTACACCACGCCCGTGGCTCGCAGCAACCTGCATTGGCTCACCCATACCAAGTTTATAGAACTCGACTAAGGCAGCTTCAGCGTGAACACCATCTACTTTGTTTGCAACTAAATATACTTTCTTACCTAAGGTACGAAGTTCACGTGCAATTTGCTCATCTGAAGCCAATAAACCTGCGCGTGCATCAACAACAAAAACGATAATATCGGCTTCATGAATCGCTGTTTTTGACTGCTCAGCCATGTACGAATCAATACCACCTTCGCTCTCACCGATACCGCCAGTGTCAACAACGATAAAAGATTTATTTTGATAAACCGCGTCACCATATTTGCGGTCACGAGTTAAACCAGCGAAGTCAGCAACCAAAGCATCACGACTTTTTGTGATTTGGTTAAATAGCGTTGATTTTCCGACGTTTGGACGACCAATGAGCGCAATAACGGGTTTCATAAATTAACCTTAATTCAGACGAGCCACGCTAGATGACATCGTATCAGAAATAGTATGGAAGATTTTGGTGATCACAGATCACAATAAAAATTCGGGGTTTTGTCTAAACAAATACCCCGATCATTCTTTTGTTAGCCATAGCTAATCGAATATTTTACCACAACAGAAGGTAAAATTAACGATTCTGCCAAATGCTTAATGCACCTTTTCGAGTCGACACATAAAGTTGATTGTCAATCACACGTAAGGTTTGCACTTCACCACTGGTTTTTGCACGACCAACTAACTTACCTGTTGTCGGATCAATAAGGTGAATCACTCCATCCAAATCGCCTACTACAAGGTTTTGACCAAGCATGACTGGATTGCTTAACTTACGGTTTAATAACTCTTCATTTTGCCAAACCAGTTCACCCGTAGTGAGGTTATAGGCATTCAACTTACCATCAACTGTTGATACAAATACTTTGTCATCCGCAATTTCAGGACGATTTGTACTGCTTGCATCTTCACTCCACACCACACGTTGTGAAGCTAAATCGGTTACTGTTACTTGACCTTGGAAGCTAGTTGTCACCAAGAACTGACCAGAAACAACAGGATCACCCACGATATCAATCAATCGCTGAATATCAGAACGGCCATCACTAATTGCAACACGGCGCTGGAAGCGAGGTACACCACTGATGATATCTAAAGCATAGATATAAGCATTAGCAGATGCGACTAACACTGTACGTTCATCTAACGCAACGGGTGCTGGCTGTCCACGTAAGCTAAACTGAACATTTGGAAGCTTATATGCCCAAACTTGCTGTCCAGTGACCACGTCATGCGCAAATACAGTACCGTCATTGGCAAGTGTGATAACACGACCTGACTCAATCAATGAAGGTGATAAAATCGCACCTGATAGCTGTGTCGTCCACTTTTGTTCACCAGTGGCTTGATCTAAAGCAAAAAGCTGCCCTTTACGGTTGCCGATAACAACAACACCTTCACCAGCTTCAACACCAGCAGTTAGCTCTTGTTTGGTTATCTTACTTTTCCAAAGACGCTGTTTACCCTGATACGCAGAAACCTGACCATCTGGATCAATAGCAAAAATCACACCGTTATCCGTATCTAGCTGTAAGCGTAAAGCTTCAGCAGCGTTCGTTGAGGAAACGCTTTGAGAAAATACGAGGTTTAAATTTTGTTGTTGCGTGATTTTTGGCAATGGATTTGGTTTTGCTTCTTTTACTTTATTGCTCGAACATCCAACCAATAAAGCTGAAGCAATTGCAATCGCCAAAGGTAGTTTTAGTTTATTCTGCATTAAGACTCATCCACTTTGGTATCTACAATCGGGCTATCGATTTCAGGATCATCTACTAAAACGCCGACACTTTCGAGTTTAATTTGTAAAAGCTGACGTTCCTGTTTACGTTTAACGAGATCATCCCATGCACTTTGATACGCTTTACGAGCAGATTCATTGTCTTTCTTAGCAACATAAATATCACCACGAAGTTCATCGGCTGTTGCTTTGAATGATGGCTCAGTCACCGCTGTCAAAGTTTTTAAAGCATCATCATATTTCTTTTGTGCTAACTGAGCATCAGCCAAACGAAGTTTGACAATCTGTAACAGACCAGCATCTTTAATTTTTGAGTTTTCAACTTTTTTTAATGCTTTCTCAGCAGCAGCATAATCTTGCTTATCATACGCAACTTTAGCCAAAATAAATTGTGTTTGGATCGCTTGAACTGAATCAGGATCTTCTTTCACAATTTTATCTGCGGCTTCAGATAATGTTGCAAAAGCATTCGGCTGACTTGAGGCAGCTTTTGCTTCGTCCATTAACTTTTGCACTTTGGCCGTTTGACTTTGAGCTTCAGTAAGATTCTTCTTTTGCCAATATTCCCATCCGAAAAAGGCAATCAGGGCAATGAGAATTCCGCTAATAATTGCAGAACCATATTTTTTGGCAAACGACTTTAACTGGTCGAGTTGTTCTTCATCACTTAAACTCATGTGATTGTCCTTTTCCTAGATATTGTGCAATTTATTGTTTAAATTTTTCGATAAAAAATGCTGTCAGCTCATTCAATGCCACTTGAGACTGTTCTGCTGTTGCAAGCTCTTTTACCAATAGCTGTTGAGATTCCCACTCACGCTCACCCAAGATCACAGCGAAAACCGCACCAGATTGATCAGCCTTTTTCATTTGGCTTTTCATACTGCCCTGTGAACCCGTTTTGAATCGAATCGAACTATTCACTGCTTCAAGCTGATCACGAATTTGTTCAGCTAATACCAAAGCTTTTGATTGATAAGCTGGTTCAGCCACTAAGAAAACTTCACAATCACGAACAACTTTTGCTTGTTCAACCTGCTCAAGTAGAAGCAATAAACGCTCCATCCCCATCGCAAAACCTACCGCTGGAACTGATTGATCAGCTTTACCTTTAAGCTGACCAACTAAGCCATCATATCGACCGCCAGCACAAACAGTACCTTGTGAACCCAACATAGTTGTGGTCCATTCAAATACCGTTTTATTGTAATAATCAAGCCCGCGAACAAGTTTTTGATTAATCACGAACTCTACACCAGCATCGGTTAAATACTGCTGTAGTTGTTGGAAGTGGTTGAGAGAATCTTCTTTTAAGAAATCGTGCAATTTCGGCGCATTTTCCAAAATCTTTTGCGTAGACTCACTTTTAGAATCCAAAATACGCAAAGGATTGGTGGTTAAGCGGCGTTGAGAATCTTCATCTAAGGCATCTTTGTGCTGATTTAAGAACTCGACTAATGCAGCACGATATTCTGCACGCTCATCTGTTTCACCCAGAGTATTGAGTTCAAGGCGAACATTCGCTGCAACACCCATACGTTTCCACAAACGAGCGGTCATCAGAATGATTTCAGCATCAATATCAGGCGTTGCCACACCAAAGGTTTCCACACCAAACTGGTGGAATTGACGATAACGACCTTTCTGAGGCTTTTCATAGCGGAACATTGGCCCAACATACCAAACACGCGGTGTTGCACCGCGTAATAAGTTATGTTCCAACATCGCACGCACACAACCCGCAGTTCCTTCAGGACGCAAAGTCAGTGATTCAGGCGGTGTCCCTTTGTCAAAAAAGGTATACATTTCTTTTTCAACAATATCGGTTGCATCGCCAATAGCACGCTTGAATAATCCAGTTTGCTCAACAATTGGCAAACGGATTTGTTGATAACCATAAGCATCCATCAATGATGCAAGTTGTTGTTCCAGACTTCTCCAAGCCGCAGTTTGCGATGGAAGGATGTCATTAAAACCTTTGATAGCGACGATTGAACTCATGATGAACTACGAATAATTTCTTTAGATTTTGCTTCTTCAAGCTCTTGAACACGTTGACGAACCATTGTTTCAATTTCATCAACCAACTGATTTGTATCAATTAAATGACTTTTCTCGCCATTACGATACACAAGTGAACGTGGAGCAGCACCCACCACCCCGATATCCGCTTCTTTTGCTTCACCTGGGCCATTCACTTTACAACCAATGACAGACACATCCATTGGTGTACGCACATCTTCTAAACGCTCTTCTAAAGCCTGCATCACCTGAATTACATTGAATTCCTGGCGTGAGCAACTTGGACAAGCAATAAAGTTAATGCCATTTGAGCGCAAACCCAAAGATTTTAAAATATCGAAACCGATTTTAATTTCATCTTCAGGTTCAGCTGCAAGCGAAATACGCATGGTATCGCCAATACCTTCCATCAACAAACCACCCAAGGCGATTGCTGACTTCACTGTACCTGTACGATAAATCCCCGCCTCAGTCACACCCAAATGCAATGGATTGTCAATTTGCTGAGAAAGTAAACGGTAAGCATCCATGGTCAAAAACACATTCGATGCTTTTACACTGACTTTAAACTCATGGAAATTTAAACGATCCAAAATATCAATATGGCGCATTGCAGATTCAAGCAAAGCTTGACCCGTTGGCTCACCGTATTTGACTTGCAAATCTTTTTCCAAAGAGCCAGCATTCACACCAATACGAATTGAAATACCATGATGTTTAGCAGCAGCAACAACCTCTCGAACTTTTTGATCCGATCCAATATTACCTGGGTTAATCCGCAAACAATCTGCACCGTAATCAGCAACTGCCAATGCAATACGATGATCAAAGTGAATATCAGCAACTAAAGGCACAGATACGCGTTTACGAATCGCACCAAATGCTTCAGCTGCTTCCATTGATGGAACTGAAACACGCATGATGTCTGCACCAGCATCTACGCAACGTTGAATTTGAGCAACAGTTGCATCAACATCACAAGTCTCAGTATTTGTCATACTTTGAACACTAATCGGCGCATCACCACCGACATACACAGAACCAACACGAATTTTACGTGTTGGACGGCGTTTAATGGGGTTCACAATCATCGTATAGCTCTACTCTTTGGCATTAACGAGACAAACGGAATTCTGCTTTTCCATTGACAGTATAAGGAGACAATGAAATTTGTTCCTGATTTAAAGTCAATGCTACAGCTGTTGCATCATCTAAGCGAATTTGGAACGGTGACTCACCACTCAAATTCAAAGTTGATGCTTGACGACCTGTTGCCAGTACTTTACCTGTAGCATCAACAATATGCACAGATGTTGGTCGGCTAAAGTTCAAGACAAGCTGATCTCCAGAAGTAGCGACTGCATTCCCCATTGGAAGAATCTCAACTTCAGAATTCTTAATCTTTGGTACATCTGCATCATCTTTGTGACTTGAAGTCCAGTTTTGCACGGCCATCACAGCTAACCATGCCAACAATAGCACGACAGCCAAAATCACAATACGCTTTAACCACTGACGATTACGTACACTCTTTGAACCAGTTAACTTACCCATGGTTTTAATCGGTGAGTTACTCAAAGCATGACTTGCTTTAAGGCCCGTATCATTCGCATAAATTTCATCGAAACGTTGAATGATCGCGCTCGCATCAGCATTTAAACATTTTGCGTATGCACGATAATATCCTTTGATAAAGGTTGCTTCTGGCAAAGATTTATAATCATCTTGCTCTAATGCCGTCAAAGTTTTGACTGGCATATTCAATACGTTTGCAATCTCTTCAAGTTCTTTCTTTTGTGCAATACGAATTTGACGCAAATACTCACCAGGTCGTTGAATATTTCCTAACGTAGGCGACGGTGAGTTTGAGCCAGTTGGCTGATGTGAATTTGGATTTATTTCCATACGGCCTCAGTACTGTACTGTAATTGCAAATAACGTTGATATTCTGGACTATCAGGAAATAAAGCACGCAACTGATTGACTAACACTTGCATTCCTAACTGATCCGAATTCGCTCGAGCAATGCGTAAACCTATCCAAAGCGCACGAGCACCTTGGTTTTTCTGCCCCACATTACGAACATATTGTTCGTAGAGTTGCGATGCATCTCTATTGTTTTGTTGCAAATAGAAAATTTCCGACAACTCTAACATTGATATTGTCGCATTTCGATTTGCTTGTAGCGCTTGTTTGAATGCTTTTTCAGCATTCGCAACATCGCCCAATTTTAAATAGATTCGCCCAAGATTTTCCAACGATTGAAAACGTTGATCATAACCTAGGGTTGCACCTGCAATCGTAAACTGCTCAATCGCCTCATTATAACGCTCCATTTGATACAAATATGTACCGTAATTATTACGAGCTTGGGCATTATCAGGTTCAGAAGAAATTGCACGCTTAAAATAAGACTCTGCTTTTTCCATATTGGTTTTGCTACCTTCTTGTTGTAGCAAAATTCCCATCATCATATTGGCATTTGCATCTCGCGAATCTATTTTCAGGGCTTGATCTAATGATCGCTTAGCCGAGTCTAAGTCACGCGTACGAATATATTCTGCTGCAAGTTGTGTTCGAACTTGCACAGCTTTTTCAGGATCTTTTGTTGTCTTTGTCGATTGGCAGGCGGTTAGACCCAATACAGTGAACAAAATAGTAGTTGCTATAATCTTTTTTGATCGAGTTGTATTCAACGCTTTTCCCCAAGTTTTATCCTTGTGTGCGCAAAATTTCTTGCCGTTGCGCCACTTTCTTTTTCCACTGTTCAGCACGACGCGTGCGATCAGCTACCTGTCCCACTAATTGACCACACGCAGCATCAATATCATCACCACGTGTCTGACGAATCGTACACACAAATCCCGCATCAGACAAAGTTTTTTGAAATGCGATAATACGATTACGGCTTGAGCGACCATAAGGCGCATGTGGAAACGGGTTAAATGGAATTAAGTTGATCTTACTCGGTAAGTTTTTCAATAATTTTAATAATTGTTGTGCGTGCTCTGGTTGATCATTTACGCCATCTAACATTACATATTCAATCGTTACGTGACGGCGAGCACTTTCATTACCATCTTTCGCTAAATAACGCTGACATGCAGCAATCAATTGTTCCAGTGGATACTTCTTATTAATTGGAACAAGTTCATTACGTAACTCATCATTTGGTGCATGTAAAGAAATCGCTAACGCGACATCAATATCTTGTGCCAATTGATCAATTTTAGGTACAACGCCTGAGGTCGATAAAGTCACACGACGCTTTGACATTCCGTAGGCAAAATCATCTAACATCAATTGCATTGAGCTGAGTACAGCATCATAGTTGAGTAATGGCTCACCCATACCCATCATCACCACATTGGTCACAGTACGTTCACGCTCTGCAACAGGCACTTCTTCCATATAGGAATAGTTCGCCATCCACAACTGACCAATAATTTCAGCTGGTGTTAAATCACGTTGGAAACCTTGTTTTCCTGTCGAACAAAATGAACAGTCAAGTGCGCAGCCCACTTGTGAAGAAATACAAAGTGTCTTTCTTGCACCCGTTTTATCTTCAGCAGGAATCAAAACAGTTTCAACTAAAGAGCCTTCACCATCACCTACACGAAACACCCATTTACGTGTTCCATCTTTAGAATAATTACGATGCACCACTTCAGGGGCTTTAATTTCGCAAATCTTTTCTAGTTTTTCTCTTAACTTACCTGAGATATTGGTCATCTCAGCAAAATCGGTCACAAAAAATTGGTGAATCCATTTCATGACTTGACCAGCACGAAACTTCTTCTCACCCAAATCTTCAAAAAACTTTTCTAACTCTGCACGTGACATGCCTAGTAGATTCACTTTTTTGTCGGCAGCATGAACGACAGGCGTAGAAACAGACTGTTGTTTTTCATCTAAATTTTCTGATGAAACGACCACTGCAGAACTCATGAATATTTACCTAAACCATATCAACGCTAGAAATGCTGTGCATTACTTACACAACTCAATCTATAGAAAACAAAAAACCAGATAAGCAGTATACCACTTATCTGGTTCGAATGCTTTGGATTAACGAGTGCGTGGGCAGATCTCGTTATCAGCAAAGAAGTAAGCGATTTCACGCTCAGCTGAAGCAACTGAGTCAGAACCGTGAGCAGCATTTTCGTCGATGCTTACAGCGAAGTCAGCGCGGATTGTACCTGGAGCAGCTTCTTTAGGGTTAGTAGCACCTAAGATTTCGCGGTGAGCAAGAACTGCATTTTCGCCTTCAAGAACAGACACAACAACTGGACCTGAAGTCATGAAAGCAACTAAATCACCAAAGAAACCACGTTCTTTGTGCTCTGCATAGAAACCTTCAGCATCAGCTTGAGAAAGGTGTTTCATTTTAGTTGCAACGATTTTTAAGCCAGCTTTTTCAAAACGAGCAAAAATATCACCGATGTGGTTTTTAGAAACTGCATCAGGTTTAACGATAGATAAAGTACGTTCAATCGCCATGATTGACTCCTATTATGGTGTAAACTAAAAAAATTTGCCGCATTATACCGATGTCATCGCCAATAATCAGCTTGAATCTGTAAAAGTTCAGCGATTTCTGATGAATTTTTATCGAACTTCATCCAGCCATGCCATTTGGATTGCTTCTAGCAAACCTTCAGTTGACTTATTAGGATCATCATTAAATTCAGGTAAAGCACAAACCCATGCGTGTAAATCTGTGAAACGAATCCACTGTGGATCAACATCTGGATGTGCTTCTACGAGTTCAATTGCAATATCAATCGTATCAGTCCAACGTAAGCCCATATGACAACCTGAATAAATATTTGAGATTGGAGCTACTTTAACAAAACATACGCTTGAAAAAATAGTTTTCTGTTGAGAAATTCACAACCCGATTACTCACAAAACAATGTTAAAGCTTGGTGCTAAGAGAATAATACTACTTGCAACTGTCGCACCGATTGTCGCACCGACGATCACATCACTTGGGTAGTGAAGTCCTAATACCATTCTTGATAATGCAACCAACACTGTAAATGGCAACATCAATATCAGCAAAATTGGCTGTATATAACCTAAAGTAATTGTCACCATAACTGCGTGCAAAGTGTGACCTGACGGAAAGCTAAAATGATCCAAAGGTCGCTCACCTAGGACTATCACTTGATGAACTTGATAAGGTCTTGGTCGTGTTGTTTTGTGTTTTAGATATTTGTATATCAGCGTACCAACCGACCCTGCGACAATTAGATATAAGATTTGAAGACCATATGCCAAGCCTTGTAAAGCCCAAACGGACAACAACATGACATACCAAAATGGCCCATCGCCCAAACGACTAATCGTTTTAAAAAATAAGGCGATACGTTGAGAATGTGAGAGATGGTTAAGGTATACACACCCTTTTAAATCTAAATCTAGTATTTTTATTTTTGCATTTTGAAGATTCATATTTTTTCTCCTTTCTGAGGATACTTTAGGTAGAGGTCATGGGAGACTCCTTTGCTACCTGATTAAGTGCTTGTTCTAATTGTTGTACGGGCAACTGCCAGCTATTTTCTTGTACGCTTTCGCTCGCCAGCAATCCCATTTGTCTTAGTTTTGGAAGTGCTGGTAAATGACAAATGGATTGGATTAAATCGGATGTATGTCCAAGCGGACTCAACCATCCTGTTACTTCTTGTTTTACATATTGATGCGCACAAACATAATCATATGCCACGACAGGCAGACCACTCGCTATTGCTTCTAAAACGACATTTCCAAAAGTGTCAGCTTGACTTGCAAAGGTAAATACATCTGCACTAGCATATGCTTCAGAAAGCGCTTGCCCACTCAAACTACCAGTGAAAATAACGTCTTTCGAGCTTGTTAATTTTCCTAAACGAACTCGATCTGGTCCTTCACCAACAATCACAAATTTAACATTTCCACCCTGTTGTGCTTGCAGCGCATGAAAACTCTTAATCAATACATCCACTTCTTTTTCTGGAGATAATCGCCCCACATATAGCATGACACGGGTATCAGCGTCGGCACCCCACTGTTGTCTTAGCGTTTGCGAGCGATGTTGCGGAGAAAACTTATTGGTATCTACCCCACGCCCAACAATGACTATAGGACAAGTCACACCAAAACCACGTAAGGCTTGCTCCGTATATTGACTTGGAACACAAGTTACATCCGTACTGTTATGAAACCATGTTAAATAGCGCTGAATCGGTTTTACCAAAAAAGCCAAATCAAAGAAACGACTAAAATCATGGAATGCTGAGTGGAATCCGCTTGAGACTGCAATTTTCTTTGACTTCGCCGCTTGGAGTGCAGTCAGACCCAATGGCCCTTCTGTCACAATATGCACAACATCCGGTGAAAAGCGTTCAAAAGCTTTAGATACTTTAATGTACTGCGGCCAGCCAAACTGCACACTTGGATACTTAGGGATTGGCTGTGACATGACCAAACATTCCTGATCAGGACGAAATTCAGTACTTGCTGCTTTTTGAATTGGACGGACTAATAAGATTTTATGTCCAAGACGTTGTAACCCTTGGCAAAGCTGCATCATTGATAAAGCAACACCATTAATTTCAGGTGGCCATGTTTCAGTCACAATTGCTATTTTTAAACGGGGACGTACGAGTTCTTCAAGCTCAGAAAACTCATTTTGCTTATTTTTAAGCTGTTTCCTTTTGAAGTAGAATTTAAAACTATCTGGAAACTGATCTTGCTTTAATAAAGATGTCGCGTATGTACTTTGCATATCGCCATCCATTTGTGTCGTTATTTT
The DNA here is from genome assembly GCF_002434875.1 of Acinetobacter sp. UBA6526. Lineage (NCBI taxonomy): Bacteria > Pseudomonadati > Pseudomonadota > Gammaproteobacteria > Moraxellales > Moraxellaceae > Acinetobacter > Acinetobacter sp. UBA6526. Next base: position 15,087 of record NZ_DJLC01000002.1, read on the forward strand.
CATGCTTTACAGCTTATAAATAATTTTTGACACTTTAATGATCAGTGTATGACAGTTTTTTGACAGTCTTAAAATAAAAAATGCCCAACCTCACCATGAAATTAGACATTCAAACCATATCGTCAGATAATCAACTCAAAGGATTATCCACCGCAAACATGTGTTGATCTTCCAAACGGAACGCCATCAATTGCTGCCCCCAAACACAGCCACCATCAACATTTTGAATTTGAGAATTAATAGTCTTACCCTGTAAAGCAGCCCAATGCCCAAAAATTAATTGATGGGTTTGTGCTGCAAGACTTTCAAACTCAAACCAAGGCTGGAAACCTACTGGCATCGGTGCATCAAGCGCATCTTTAAAATCAAATTCCAAACGACCTGCTGCATCAGTTAAACGCATCCGTGTCAAATAATTGGTAATACAGCGCAAACGTGCCATACCCGTCAGCTCATCTGACCAAAGATCAGGTTGTTCACCGTACATTTCAGCAAGAAAAGTATCCAAAACAGTTAGATCGTCATGCCCAACAATCTGCTGTACTTCGCTTGCCAACTGAATTGTTTGCTCAGCATCCCAAATACATGGAACACCCGCGTGTGTAATTAGCGTTTTAGCATTTGGACTTAAACTTAAAGGTTGTTTACGCAACCAATCAATCAGTTCATCACCATCTATGGCATCAATAATATCTTGCGTGCCGTCTTTCTCTTTTGCCTTTTTAAAACCACGCGCACATGCAATCAAGGTTAGATCATGATTACCCAATACGGTTGAGGCAGCACCACGATCAGCTAACTTTTTTACAAAGCGTAAAGCACCTACAGAATTCTCTCCACGCGCAACCAAATCGCCAGCAAACCATAAAAAATCTTGATCAGGATCAAAACGAATTTCTTTTAGCAATGCTTTCAATGCTTCAAAACAACCTTGCACATCACCAATGACATAATTATAGCGTTTAGACATTAAGCCACCATTTGATCCGACAATGCGACAAAATCGGCTAAACTCAAGGTTTCAGGGCGAGCCATAGGATCAACACCAGCTTTTTCAAAACCATCTTCCGCCAACATTCCCTTTAAACTATTACGTAAGGTTTTACGACGTTGGGTAAATACATGACCCACTAACCGTGCCAATGCTTTTTCATCTTTCGCAACGATTGGCTTAGTTTCATAAGGTTCTAAACGGAACACAGCAGATGTTACTTTCGGTGGAGGGTTAAATGAACCAGGCGGCACTTCAAATAGGAACGTTGGCTTACAATAATACTGAATCATCACTGATAAACGACCATATTCTTTAGTGTTTGGCGTTGCAGTAATACGATCAACCACTTCTTTTTGCAACATGAAGTGCATATCTTTCACTTTGTCGCCAAACTCCAAGAGGTGAAACAATAACGGAGTTGAAATGTTATATGGCAAATTCCCAACGACGCGAAGCGGACGACCTTCTTGGAAAAGTTGAGTAAAGTCATATTTCAAAGCATCTGCTTCAATAATCGTCAAACGTTCAGGATGAGGTACACGCCCCGGTAAACCAGCTGCTAAATCGCGATCCAGCTCAACAACAGTCAATGCATCACACTCACCAATTAAAGGCGATGTTAACGCAGCCAAACCTGGACCAATTTCCACAATATTTTCGCCAGCACGCGGATTCACTGAACGTACAATTTTGGCAATCACACGTTGGTCATGTAAAAAGTTTTGACCAAAACGTTTTCGAGCCTGATGCCCTTCATCTTTAGGGTTTAGGGCATTAATTTGATACATATATTTATACTCAAAATTTCAGATTTAACTCTCCCCTCTTTTACGCAGAGGGATTTGGGGAGATTCGAGCTAAATCAAGTGCTAAATCTACTGCAACATGCAAACTCGATGCTTTTGCTTGTCCAGTGCCTGCAAGAGAAAGTGCTGTACCGTGATCGACAGATGTGCGAATAAATGGTAAGCCTAAGGTAATATTGACTGCTTCACCAAAGCCTTGTGATTTTAACACAGGTAAGCCTTGATCGTGATACATCGCTAAAACAGCATCCGCATCTTTCAGATTTTCTGGAGTAAATAGCGTATCTGCTGGTAAGCTCAGGCTCATTTCAATACCTTGATCGCGATAAGTTTCCAAAACAGGATTAATCACATCAATTTCTTCACGCCCTAAATAACCATCCTCACCCGCATGTGGATTCAAACCACAGACTAAAATACGAGGTGCGGCTATTTTAAATTTTGTCTTTAGATCATGAATTAAAATATCAATCACTTGCTTTAAGCGCTCTTTGGTAATCGCATCTGGTACATCGCGTAAAGGCAAATGAGTCGTCACTAAAGCAACACGTAAAGTTTTAGTTGCCAACATCATCACCACACGATCAACATCAGCAAACTCTTGGTAATATTCAGTATGACCACTAAAGCGAATACCAGCATCATTGATAATTGACTTTTGCACAGGTGCTGTCGCAACCCCAACACTCTTTCCAGTCATCGCATAATCAGCAGAACGTCGTAATTGTTCTAATACATAGGCCGAATTAGCCGAATCCAATTGACCTAGAACAACTGAGTTTTTCAAAGGTACATGTTCTACAAATAGTTGCCCTTCTAAACTCGATTGCACTTGCCCATCATATGGAACAATCTCAACATTTAAATTCAACTGATTAGCACGCTGCTCTAGCATTTTTATGTCAGCGAGAATAACTACTGGGCGTTCATCTACACGATCTACCAAACTCAGACAGATATCTGGGCCAATTCCGGCAGGTTCACCTGAAGTTACATATAAAGGAAGCATAGAAACAGCCAATCATCTAGATTTCAATATAGTGTAGCGAAAATCTAAATGTAGCTATAGTATTCCTTTGAAAAACATCTTTGCTACGGGGTCGTAGACTTAGGTAAATTTTCAGGTACTAAGTTGGAAGGTACAAAATTTGGTGATCTTGACCAAGGATTTATCTTTTGCTGAGTTTTTTTCTGATCTCGACGAACATTCGTTGCAGACTCATCTTTCTTCTCGGCAACAACACCACTACTAGGTCTATCAACAACCGCCACGCTACTACTCGCTTTTTCAGCGATTGGATTTATGACTGTTTCTTTTTTCTCAGTAATAGTTAATGTTGATTGCTCTTTCCTTTCAACTGGAGACGAAGCGGCAACTCCACTTGCAGGACTCGCATAAGGCTGCACTGCGATTACACCTTGCTTAACAATTGTTTGAGTTGTTGGTTTCGGCGCTTGAGACAATGAGGAGGTTGTGCCACTTGACGTACCCTGAAGGTTAAGAGGATCTACAGGGATTTCAATCGCTTTCATTTCTGCCGTCACAGCCATCATAGGATCGACATATTCATTCCCAGTATTCTCAATGACTTCAAGTTTTCGACTAGTGCCTTCTTTGGGTTGAAATTCTGAGTAGTTTGTAACACTGGTTTGATCTATCCATTTATAAAGTCGTCGAGCATTTGTCTGTGCTGAACAAACACCGACTAATAGTGCAACTACAACAATTTTTGTAGAAAACGACAACTCCATCAAATTCCCCATAAAACAAATAAATAATTCTATTTTTTAATTACTTGGTATAAAAATAATAGGGCAAATCCTATACACTCACAAGATAAATAATCATGATTCCCAGCCATGTTTGTTGTTTACAAAATCGGTCACATTGCAGCAAAATATGACATCTTGATTGAATTGTTCTTGTGCGCTTTTATAAATTCATATAGAATTCGGTCTCCTTTTGTTTGGGCGATTCCTTGCTCAAACCAACTATAATAGGTAGTGGTTAATGAAAACTCTCAGCGCTAAGCCTGCTGAAGTTCAACACGACTGGTACGTTGTTGATGCTTCAGGCAAAACTTTAGGTCGTCTTGCGACTGAAATCGCTCGTCGTTTACGCGGTAAGCACAAAACATCTTATACTCCTCACGTTGACACTGGTGACTACATCGTTGTGATCAATGCTGAACAAGTTCAAGTGACTGGTAACAAATCACTTGATAAAAAATACTATCGCCACACTGGTTTCCCTGGTGGTATTCGCGAAACTAATTTTGAAAAATTAGTTGAGCACAAACCAGAAGAAATCTTCCAACGTGCTGTAAAAGGTATGTTGCCAAAAGGTCCTCTTGGTTATGCGATGATCAAGAAGATGAAAGTGTACGCTGGTAGCGAGCATCCTCATACTGCTCAACAGCCACAAGTTTTGGACATCTAAGGGATACAGCACATGGCTACTAACTATGGTACAGGTCGCCGTAAGACCGCAACTGCACGTGTTTTCTTATCAGCTGGTACAGGCAAACTCGTAATTAACAATCGTACTTTAGAGCAATATTTCGGTCGTGAAACTGCTCGTATGGTTGTGCGTCAGCCTTTAGAGCTTTTAGAAGCAACTGAAAAATATGACCTTTACATCACTGTTAAAGGTGGTGGTATGGGTGGTCAAGCTGGCGCTATCCGTCACGGTATTACTCGTGCATTGATCGCTGCTGACGAAACTTTAAAACCTGCTCTTCGTCAAGCTGGTTTCGTTACTCGTGACGCTCGTGAAGTTGAACGTAAGAAACTTGGTTTACGTAAAGCTCGTAAACGTCCTCAATTCTCTAAACGTTAATCGTTTTACGAATTGGACAAAAAACCTCGGATATTTCCGAGGTTTTTTTATTTGCCGATTATTTCTTCTTAGAACAATTCATAACAGCATCACCTGTAGAATACTCTGTCACAAGACAACCATCTTGCATATAAGTCTTAGTTTCTCTTGTCGAAAATGGATGTTCTTCTGGGATTGGTGCATTACATGGCTGATCAGTCTTTTCATTTACCATTTTGATCGGCCCATTATTATAAATCGTCACTTTACATCCCCTGACCACGTACTCACTTTTGATACCACCGTAATCTTGCACCTCATTACAAGCATCAGCACTCTGATCATCACAAGAATCCGCCGCAATTGAGATTTGCACATCATTTTCAGATCGAACATCAACTGCTGATCCTTGATTAGACACACTTGCACAACTGCTCAGCAATAACATACTCGACAAGATCATCAAGCCATAATATTTCATTTAATTTTTCTCTCTTTGAATTTATTGAATATTAGATTTATTTGAATCATCATATTCTTAAGCTTTAAGTGATTTCCAACGTTAATTTTAGTATTCTAAACAGTCAATCATAATTTTTCGGATTTATGTCTTTAGAAAATCCCCCAAGCCCTGTTCAAGGCATCACATTGTATAGTCATGCCGATGATTTCCGTTCGCACTGGATTCGTTTTTTGCTTGCTGAAAAACAAATCAAATACCATCTGATTCTCACAGACCATGACGATGAGGATTTGGCTGATCTCAATCCATACAATCAGTTGCCAATGCTAATTGAGCAAAATCTAAAGCTATTTTCTCCGAATGTGATTGCAGAATACTTAGATGACCGCTATCGCCAGAATAAACTTTATGCCGATGCTCCTATGGCAAGAGCAGAACAAAGACAGTATATTTGGCGTTTTGAACAAGACTGGTTCAAGCTTGCAGACAGTATGCTTCGACATGCAGATACATTAGATTTAACTCAAAAGCAAAAAGCGCAAAAAGAATTAAGAGATACGCTGATTTCATTGACGCCTCTATTTCAACACTTTCCCTTTTTTATGTCTGAAACCTTTTCAATTTTGGACTGTATGTTAGCCCCGATCTTCTTGCGCTTAAAAAGCATGGGAATCGAGTTACCACAACAACGCTGTCGACCTATTTTCTTGTATTGTCATCGTATCTTTAGCCGTCCTTATTTCATTAAATCAATGACAGCTCAAGAAAAAAACAGCTACAATGAATTCATTTCAACGATTTAACAAGTTTATAAATTATGTCTGAGCAAATCACTTTTTCTCCAACACGCCCGTATCTTGCTCGTGCCATTTATGAATGGATTTGCGATAACCAACTAACACCATATTTATTAGTTGATGCGACTCAGCCGAACACTGAAGTTCCTCAGCAATTTGTGAAAGATGGTCAAATCGTTTTGAATTTAGCTCCTCATGCAATTCATCAATTACACATGAGTAATGATGCAATTACTTTTTCAGCGCGTTTTGGTGGAGTGGCCAAAGAAATTTATGTCCCTATTCGGGCTGTTCTCGGCATTTATGCACGTGAAAATGGTCAAGGATTATTTTTCGATCAAAGTGAATATGAAGATATTCAAGAGCAACCAATTACGCAAACAGATGAAACTAAACAAGAGGCGGAACCGAGCAAGAAGAAGCCGTCTTTAAGAATCTTAGATTAAAAATAAAAGAGGACGTCCGAGATGGCATTTGACTTAGTTCAGTATTTTTCTGAACAAATTAAAATTCAAAAACCGCAACTTTTTAGCACACACTCGCCCAAAGAGAAGTGTGCATTTGTTGATGAAGTCAATGCGCTGACATTAGGTCAGTTAATTAGTCTTTGGAAACAAAATCCACAAAAGCTATATCAAGAAATTAAAGCGACTGATCCGCTTTATATTCAAGAAATTGCACGCCATCTAACAACCTCTGCGCAAAACCAATCTAAATTAACAGCAACAGAACTCGAATCTAGTATCTCTGAGATTGTGAGCTTACAGTTTAATGAATTAAATCAATTGGATCAGACAGGCAACTTTGGTCAAACTGGCTTAGCAGAGTTGTTATTAGGACAAGTTGAACATCTTTCTGGCCAAGCAGAAGATTGGGTTTGGTCGACCAATCAGCTCACTGAGCTCATCGGTTCCAAACCAATCGAACAAGAAGAAATCTCTTTAGAAGCAACCATGCAGGAGTTCAATCAAATGGTTAATCAAGCACAGCCTAACGTTCATCACGCAGAAGAACTTGACGTTGAACAACCAAGTATCCCAGGCTGGTCTTACCTGCTTTCCCCAATCGTTGCATTGGTCATTTTGCTGTCACTCTATTGCTCATATAGTCAATTAATCGGGCATTAATTTATTAAAGAGGATGATAGGAAAAGTACAAATGCTTTTTCTATCATACACTTAAAATACTTTTAAATTTATTTAATTATTAATTCAAAACTTTTTAATAAAAAATATTTTACATTTATTTACAATCAAAAAACATGCTTAAAATAAAATATTAATGTGAATAAAATCACAAAAAGTTAAAAATATTATCCATACCATCCACTTTAAAACGTTTTATTGACAAAAATTGTCAATTAATAGCACTGTTGTGATTTTAATTATTTTCAAACATGATTGATTTAATAAAAGAGTTTCCTATAATGAAATTAACTGCTTTTGAAGAATAATCTAAAACAAAAGTAGGGAATATAAATTCATAAACAAGATGTATTAGTAGAGATAATATCATGGCTAAAATTTCATTAGAAAGCTTGACAAATATTGATGGTTTCGTTGCAGCAGCGTTAGTAGACACAGAAAGCGGTTTGGCGCTGGCAACACAAGGTGGGGGTGCAATCGACTTAGAATTAGCAGCTGCAGGTAATACCGAGGTTATTCGAGCAAAACGCCGTGTTGCCAACTCATTGAAACTCAACGATGACATCGAAGATATCCTGATTACACTTGGTAAGGCATATCACTTAATCCGTCCATTAGAAAGCAATGGCAATCTGTTTCTCTACCTCGTTTTAGACCGTACTAAATCTAACCTAGCGATGGCTCGCCACGAACTTAAAACTTTCGAGAAAGAATTAGACTTTGCTTAATTAGTTTTGCAGAATCTTTAATATATTAGACTTCTTGTATATATTTTAATTTTATTTATTTGACCAGTAAGTAAATTTAAAATAATACAAGCGGTCTACTATTAGTCTTTAGTATTAAGACTAAAGTTGTGCAGTCCAATGTTTTATAAAATATTAAAGTGATACTATGAATGGACATTGCATTAATATCGCAATTTCAGGTATAAGTTTAAAAGTTTCAGATGAATTAAAAATAGAACTTAGAAAAACAATACCTAATGAATTTGGAATAAACTGGATTAATATTGCCGATCCAAATATAGACTTATTATTAATAAACGAAAATTTTTTTGATACCGAAGGTATCCAACGTATTATCGAAGAAAAAAAATTACCATGCTTAAAAGTTTCTAAAGCTCAAGGTGCTTGCAACATTGAGGAAAACAACACACTTTATTTGCCATTCCAACAAACCGATGCTTTAAAAAACTGGATTCATCTTCGACTGCTGAGCTATCTATCACATCAACAATCACAACAACCGAAAGCAAAAGAAGAAGCTTCTGCGCATCATATTGTGAATGAGAAATTTCTTAACGATATGTTGAATCCTGATAATGCTCGGCTACATTTATTTGATGATCATGGCACGCTAGCAATTATAGATACGCGCAGCCAGATCGCTTGGTTAGAACCGACGAGAACACAAACTCAAACCAATCATAGCTTCAATTATAGCTTTGCAACGACCTCTGACTTTACCAAGGTATCTCGTAAGGTTGAGTACGATCTACAAGATTGGTTGTGGAACCTTTTTTGGCATTCTTTGGAGTTTCAAGCGCTCGCACCAAGCGAAAATGAGTACTTTAAAATCGAATATTGGCCACAGCCCGCTCAAAGTGCTGATCGCAAAACAACGCTTTTACTCGCAGCATGTTTTATACAAGGAGCTCAACTATCTCAAGTCGCAACTCAATTAAAACTTCCTATTCAAACGGTTCAACAATTTATTGCTGCCTGCATTGCATCCAATAACGGCGGTATTATTTCAGCATCAGACAGCCATTATTTAAAATCAGAAACAGATGAACAATCCGCTGAACAAAACGGCTTTTTAAATAAATTTTTCGGCAAAATCAGACGCCGATTTGGGCTTTAAGGAATACTATGATTCTCCAACAATATAAAATCGTATTTGCAGGAAGCATGGGTGCAGGTAAAACTGAAGCAATTAAATCTCTCTCTGAAATTCCTGTACTTGCGACCGAAGCATTCAATACAGATAGTCAGGCTCATAATAAAATGCAAACTACTGTTGGCATTGATTATGGTGAAATTACATTGGACGACGGCGCCAAAATTGGATTGTATGGCACGCCTGGACAAACACGTTTCGACTTTATTTGGCCAGTGATTTGCCAAGGAGCTCTTGGTGCAATTATTCTAGTTGATCATAATAGTACAGTCCCTCTCGAAGAACTCGAAGGATATTTAGATACATTTAAAGACTATACAAAAAATATCTCGATTGGTATTACTCATGTAGATGAGAATAAAGGACAACCAATTTCAATTTATCGAGATTGGCTGATCCAAAATGACTACCAATATCCTTTATTTTTTATTGATGCTAGAAAACAAGAACACATTTTGCTGATGGTTGAATCACTTATTGCAGCACTTGAAGTGAATCTCAGAGCAACAAATTAATTACTTTATAAAAGAGAAAAATTATGTTCAGCATTCCAAGTCAACAACGTACAGCGCCAACTGAACTTATCCAATTGGCTAAAGCTCAAGCCAATGAGATCATCACCAATATCCGTGGGATTGATTATATTATGCTTTGTTCGACCGATGGCTTTGAGCTGGCTTCTATCTACAAAAAGAATCCATACAATAGTACTAAACTCGCTGCGGTGAGTAGTTCTATTTTGGCGATGGTAAGCGCGTTTTTAAATGAAATCCAGCTGACTGGCTGCCAGAGCATTACGTTAGATGCTGAGAATGGAAAAGCAATTTTAACATCTATCCCCGCTCCACATCATCCAATGGTGATGGTAACGCTCAGTAATAAAGATGTTTTGCTCGGTCAATTACTTTACAGCTTAAAGCAAGCCAGTGCTGCGATTGTTGCTGCTGATCAAACATAACACTTTTTTCTTTATTATTAAGAACCGACAGTGGTCAAGGCTGTCGGTTTTTTCATTCTTGCTCGTTATAAAAGTTCTTTTCAATTTTCTGTAACAACACTACTTTTCATAAAATTTAAAACAAAAGATTGATAAACTCACACCCCATTAATTTTCATTTAAGAAAATTATTGAGTATTTTTTTTCTTT
>NZ_DJLC01000002.1:25473-25663 GCF_002434875.1 Acinetobacter sp. UBA6526
TTGAGTATTTTTTTTCTTTAAAAATGATACAAAAGCAAAATAAATCACAATAATAGTAAAAAATAATAATTATTAAGCAATTAGTTCAGATGAGTGGTCAAAAATTTACATGAATCAGAAACAAATTTTCACTAATATAAATTTCGAACAAATAACAATCATCATTTTTTCAATAATGAATATTTTATAG
>NZ_DJLC01000122.1:0-15675 GCF_002434875.1 Acinetobacter sp. UBA6526
TTATGTCTTTCTTTGTTAAAGCTGCAACTGAAGCGTTAAAACGTTACCCAGCTGTAAATGCATCTATTGATGGCGACGATATCGTTTATCACGGTTTCTATGACATCGGTGTAGCAGTTTCTTCTGATCGTGGTCTAGTTGTTCCTGTACTTCGTGATACTGACCGTATGAACTATGCAGAAGTTGAAAACGGTATCCGTGACTATGCTTTCAAAGCACGTGACGGTAAATTGGGTATCGAAGATATGACTGGCGGCACGTTCACAATCACGAACGGTGGTACTTTCGGTTCATTGCTTTCAACACCTATTTTAAACCAGCCACAAACAGCAATCTTGGGTATGCATAAAATCCAAGAGCGTCCTATGGCAGTAAATGGTCAAGTTGAAATCTTGCCAATGATGTACTTAGCGCTTTCTTATGACCACCGTTTAATCGATGGTAAAGAAGCTGTAGGTTTCTTAGTAACAATTAAAGAATTGTTAGAAGAACCAGCTAAACTCATTCTTGATCTTTAATACTACAAATATTAGCTCCCGTATAAAGTAGTTCCTTTATATGGGAGTTTGGAGATAAAAATGTCTCAACAATTTGATCTTGTTGTTATTGGTGGCGGACCTGGTGGTTATGAAGCAGCAATCCGTGCTGCACAACTTGGTTTCAAAGTTGCTTGTATCGAAAAGCGTATTCACAACGGTAAACCATCTCTAGGTGGTACGTGTTAAAACGTTGGTTGTATCCCTTCTAAAGCATTGCTTGACTCTTCTCACCGTTACGAAGCAACTGTTCATGAACTTGCTGAACACGGTATTACGACTGGTGAAGTTAAATTTGATTTAGACACTTTGTTGGCACGTAAAGACAAAGTTGTAGATCAATTGACTGGCGGCGTTGCTCAATTACTGAAAGGTAATGGTATCGAGTGGTTACAAGGTACTGGTAAATTACTTGCAGGTAAAAAAGTAGAATTCACACCGTTTGAAGGTGATGTACAAGTTTTAGAGCCTAAATACGTAATCCTTGCAACTGGATCTGTACCTGTAAACATTCCAATAGCACCTGTTGATGAAGACTTAATTGTTGACTCTACTGGCGCATTAAAATTCCCAGAAGTTCCTAAGCGTCTTGGTGTGATTGGTGCGGGTGTTATCGGTCTAGAGCTTGGTTCAGTATGGCGTCGTCTTGGTTCAGAAGTTGTTGTGTTTGAAGCATTAGATGCATTCTTGCCAATGGCAGACAAAGCATTGGCGAAGGAATATCAAAAAATCTTGAAAAAACAAGGTTTGGATATTCGTATCGGTGCAAAAGTTTCTGGTGCTGAAACCAATGGTCGCGAAGTAACAGTTAAATATAACCAAGCTGGCGAAGACAAAGAACAAGTTTTTGACAAGTTAATCGTTTGTGTAGGCCGTAAAGCGTATGCAGAAGGTTTATTGGCAGAAGACTCTGGCATTAAATTAACTGAACGTGGTTTGGTTGATGTAAATGATCAGTGCCAAACATCTGTAGAAGGTGTTTATGCAATTGGTGATTTAGTACGCGGTCCAATGCTTGCGCATAAAGCAATGGAAGAAGGTGTAATGGCTGTTGAACGTATTCACGGTCATGCTGCTCAAGTGAACTATGACACGATCATCAGCGTTATCTATACACATCCAGAAGCAGCTTGGGTTGGTTTAACTGAAGAACAGGCAGCTGAAAAAGGTCACGAAGTTAAAGCTGGTCAATTCCCATTTGCGGTGAATGGCCGTGCGTTAGCGGCTGGTGATACTGCTGGCTTTGTTAAGTTCGTTGCTGATGCGAAAACAGATCGTCTTTTAGGTATGCACGTTGTAGGTCCTAATGCATCTGATATCGTACACCAAGGTATGATCGCGCTGGAGTTTGTTTCTTCTGTTGAAGACTTACAGTTGATGACTTTTGGTCATCCAACATTCTCTGAAGTTGTACATGAAGCAGCGCTTTCTGTAGATGGTCGTGCAATCCACGCGATTCAACGTAAGCGTAAATAAAACATAAAGTGTGGTTCGCCACACTTTTTTGAATGAAGATGATTGTCTTATTTAGGCAATCATTTATTCAATATGTAGCAGTCTGGTTTTAAGAAAATCTAGGCTGTATCACTACAAACAACATAGTAGGTAACTAAATGAACTTACATGAGTATCAAGCTAAAGCATTATTGAAAGAATATGGCATGCCAGTACAAGAAGGTATCTTGGCAACAAATGCAGACGAAGCCGTTGCTGCATTTGAACAGCTTGGTGGTAAATTCGCAGTAATGAAGGCGCAAGTTCATGCTGGTGGTCGTGGTAAGGCTGGCGGTGTTAAAGTTGCAAAATCAAAAGAAGACGTAATCGAATTCGCTAACAACATCATTGGTACTCGTTTAGTAACGTATCAAACAGATGCAAATGGTCAACCAGTTAACAGCATCATCGTTGCTGAAGACGTTTATCCAGTTGAGCGTGAGCTTTACTTAGGCGCGGTTGTAGACCGTTCTAGCCGTCGTATTACTTTCATGGCTTCTACCGAAGGTGGTGTAGAAATCGAGAAAGTTGCGGAAGAAACTCCAGAAAAAATTATCAAAGTTGAAGTTGATCCTTTAGTTGGCTTACAACCATTCCAAGCACGTGAAGTTGCGTTTGCTTTAGGTTTGAAAGACAAGCAAGTGAGCCAATTTGTAAAAATTATGGGCGCTGCTTACCAAGCATTTGTAGAAAATGACTTTGCATTATTTGAAATTAACCCACTTTCAGTTCGTGAAAATGGCGATATTTTATGTGTAGATGCGAAAGTAGGTATCGACTCTAACGCGCTTTACCGTTTACCTAAAGTTGCTGCTTTACGTGACAAATCTCAAGAGAATGAGCGTGAATTGAAAGCATCTGAATTTGATCTTAACTATGTTGCTTTAGAAGGTAACATCGGTTGTATGGTTAACGGTGCTGGTCTTGCAATGGCAACTATGGACATCATCAAACTTTATGGTGGTCAGCCTGCAAACTTCCTTGACGTTGGTGGCGGTGCAACTAAAGAACGCGTAATCGAAGCGTTCAAAATCATCCTTGCTGATACTTCTGTACAAGGTGTTTTAATCAACATCTTTGGTGGTATCGTACGTTGTGACATGATTGCTGAAGCAATTATTGCAGCGGTTCAAGAAGTAAACGTAACTGTTCCAGTTGTTGTTCGTTTAGAAGGTAACAACGCTGAGTTAGGTGCTAAATTACTTGATGAATCTGGTTTGAAATTAATTTCTGCGAACGGTTTATCTGATGCCGCAGAAAAAGTTGTAGCTGCAGTTAAAGCGTAAGGAGTATCAATCATGAGCGTATTAATTAATAAAGACACTAAAGTATTGGTACAAGGTTTTACTGGTAAAAACGGTACTTTCCACTCTGCACAAGCTTTAGACTACGGTACAAAAGTTGTTGGTGGTGTTACTCCAGGTAAAGGTGGTACAACTCACCTTGACTTACCAGTATTCAACACAATGAAAGAAGCTGTACGTGAAACAAATGCTGATGCATCTGTAATCTATGTACCAGCTCCATTCGTTTTAGACTCAATCGTTGAAGCGGTTGATTCAGGTGTTGGTCTAATCGTTGTGATCACTGAAGGTGTTCCAACAATCGACATGCTTAAAGCAAAACGTTACTTAGAAACTAACGGTAACGGTACTCGTTTAGTTGGTCCTAACTGCCCAGGCGTGATCACTCCAGGCGAATGTAAGATTGGTATTATGCCTGGTCACATTCACCAACCAGGTCGTATTGGTATCATCTCACGTTCAGGTACATTGACTTATGAAGCTGTTGCTCAAACAACTAAGCTTGGTTTAGGTCAGTCTACTTGTATCGGTATTGGTGGTGACCCAATCCCAGGTATGAACCAAATCGAAGCGCTTCAATTGTTCCAAGACGATCCAGATACTGATGCAATCATCATGATCGGTGAGATCGGTGGTACTGCGGAAGAAGAAGCTGCTGAATTTATCAAATCTAACGTGACTAAGCCTGTTGTTGGTTACATCGCTGGTGTAACTGCGCCTAAAGGTAAGCGTATGGGTCACGCTGGTGCAATTATTTCTGGTGGTCAAGGTACTGCTGAAGAGAAATTCGCTGCATTTGAACGCGCGGGAATGGCTTACACTCGTAGCCCAGCTGAGCTTGGTTCTACTATGTTGCAAGTTTTGAAAGAGAAAGGTTTAGCGTAATTCGTTAGATTTTAATCTTTAAGAAACCCCAATGGAGACATTGGGGTTTTTTTTATTGGTAAGATTGTTGATGTATGCAGAGACTTATTTTATCAATAAAAATTGATATCTAATCTATTAACTCTAGATCTAAGTATTTTCTTCAAATTAATTATCATAGGAATAGAGAAAAAATTCAGTTTAAAATAGTACTATTTGTGAGATTGTGAACCAATTGATTAAAAATAGCTTATGTAAAAAAAGGGAAAGGTTACATTTGATTCTTATAATTACTTACTTTCCTTATAGCAAGATATGGGCCTATTATGTTTAATAACAAAATAAGAGAGTAGAAAAAAATACTTTCTCCTCTTAAAGTTCCAATAATTATCAAGAAGATGTTAAGAAGTACGGTTGGAAGCAAAATTGCGAATATAGATATTTTATATTCGTACTTAATCATAGCCTTACGATATGATAAATAAGCAAAAAAAGTACTGATAAATAAAGCCAATAAATAAAATCCAAGATATACAAAATTCCCCATTTTAACTTACCCTCATTGTTATTAGGCATCCAAAATAAGAAATAAATTGATTAGAAGTAGCACAGATCTATTGAAACCATTTGAAATGCTTTTTAAAGAATTTATCATAACTCATAATCATCATATTTAAAGAAATTAACTTTTGTTTTAAATATAAAGTGTTGAATTTATTTATTATTTTATATTTTTAAGCTTCTTTGAAAAACTATATGTTCTCATTTTATTCCTTCTTTTTATATAAAAAAGAGCCTCATAATAAAGGCTCTTTTTAGATCAAAATGCTTACTCAGTCTTTGGTTTCAACCCTTGGGTTAGACCATTAATATCACCACCTTGTAGGCCAAGTTCATTCATTAAGCTATCAATAAGTGGAGCTTGCGAGCGGTAGCGTAGGGCACTATTCACCACTTGGTCAGATAAAGATGCTTGACCATTTTCTGTAACTTCTCCAGATGCACTGCTTCCACCTGCAAAACCATTTAAACCATTCACTTGGAGAATTTTAATATCGTCGATATTTTCCATTGGTTTAACGCTTTCACGGATGATTTCAGGCAAGTGTTTGAGCATTGCTAAACGAACTTGCATTTCAACCTGTTCAGCAGAAAGTGTATTCGCTGCTTCATTGACTGCACGCGCACCTTCAGCATCAACTTGGTATTGTTTCTCTAAAGCTTGTGCAAGCAATACTTTCGCATCTGCTTCACCTTTTGCTTTTAAGCGAACTTTCTCTGCTTCAGCTTCAGCAGCAATACGGATTGCTTCAGCTTCATCGGCAGCCGCTTTCTTACCAGCATCAGCTGCAACGGTAATCGCAATTGCATCTTTTTCCGCTGTTTGTTTGGCAGCAACCAACTCAACTGCTTTTTGACGTTCTGCACGTTGAGTTTCACGTACAGTCACAACTTCTTCTTCTGCTTTTACTGCTTCTGCACGAGCTCTGTCAGCTTGTGCTTTGGCTTCTGATTCAGCACGAGATTTTTCTGCAATTGCAATCGCACGATCTTGTTCAGCAAGTTCAATTGTTTTCTTCTGTTCAACTTGCGCTTTTTCAATGAGCTGTGATTTTTGAATATTTTCATTCTCGACATCACGTGCAGCAGCAATTCTTTTCAAATCGACTTCACGTTCTGCGGCAATACGTGCTTCTTCTGCTTCACGTTTTTTTCCAGCCTCTTGGGATGCGATCTCAGCAAGTTGCTCGGCTCTACGAATCGAAATTTCACGTTCTTGTTGCAGTTTTGCGTATTCTTCTTCACGAGAAATTTCTAATCTTCTACGTTCTGCTTCTAAATCTTTCGCACGAATCGCAAGATCAGTATCTTGTTCGATGTCATTACGCTTCTTACGACGGTCTTCGATAGTTTCTGTAAGTTTAGTCAAACCTTCAGCATCAAAAGCATTTTGTGGATTGAAGAATTTAAAGCTTGTTTGGTCTAAACCTGTAAGAGAAACTGTTTCTAGTTCTAAACCATTCTTTGATAAATCTTCAGAGACAACTTGTTGAACTTTTTGTACAAAGTCAACGCGCTTCTCATGTAACTCTTCCATTGCCATCTCAGCCGCTACAGCACGAAGTGAGTCGACAAATTTACCTTCAACTAAGTCTTTTAGTTCTTGTGGAGACATGGTTTTTCTACCCAATGTTTGAGCAGCAGTCGCAATAGATTCACCTGTAGGCTTAACACGCACATAGAACTCAGCCATCACATCGACACGCATACGGTCACGGGTAATAAGTGCTTGATCTGCTGCACGTTTAACTTCTAAGCGTAAGGTATTCATATTTACAGGAATAATTTCATGTAAAACTGGCAGTACAATTGCACCGCCATTCAGAATCACTTTTTCACCGCCAAAGCCAGTACGAACAAAAGAAACCTCTTTACTAGAACGTGTATATAAGCGGGCAACAATGACCCCAATAAAAATTAATGCAGCAAAAATAACGCCTGTGATTATTAAAATCTCAGTGAGCGCTGAGTTAAACATTTAAAGACCCTCGTGTAATAAATATAAAATTAACTAGCAATAGCTTGAAAACCAATTTTGGTTCTTTGTGTCAAAATAACATCTTGTCCTTGTTGGAAAACAATATCCTGCTCAGGTTCAACTAAAACATAGTGTGTTTGACCAAATTGATCTTTAACTTTGGCTTGAGCAGGGGAGTTTGGTCGAGCTTCACCTAAAACGATGTGAGCAGTTCGACCAATCAGATCATCAGTATGTATGGCTGTCGTTTCATCTTTAGGAATAATTTTAGAAATAAGCGCTGCACTGAAACGTACAATAGGCATTGATAGAAATAAGCATGCAGGCGCAATAATCCATGCAGAAAGATAGTGTTCAGTAACATTAAAGAAAATATCTTGAATAATTAAGCCTGTTAGCGCATAGACAGTGAGAAAAATGATTAACCAAACGAGAAGAGGGACTTTTCCTAGATATAACCACTCTAATAGTTGAGTGAATAAGTTCTCAGGTTGATCAATCGAAACATCTGCATGATCAACATCAGTTAGACTATCAGGTAAAAATTGATCTATAAAACTGCTACTTCCACCAAATAACAATAAGATCACTTCAAGCATGCCAATAAACAAACACAGCAATAACGCAATGCTGAAAACTATGTTTGACGGGTGTATTAATAAATCCCAAATCATGAGTCGTTCTCTTATATTTTTCTAAAAATATTTATAAAAATAAATTGCTTATAAGAGTAATTGTATCAAGTGTAAAATTCAACCTATTACAGACATATTCTTTAGGCAAAAAAAAACGCAATGATTGGGGTTGTCATTGCGTTGAACAACGAATCTGTTTAAAACAGTTTCGGTTGAAAGGAGAAATGTCATGAGATTAGTGTTACCTAACCTACATCGCTATATTATAAAAAAACCTGACTAAGTTCATAGGTATTCATGTTAACTACTGTTAATAGATGTTAATAAGTGACAAAAATTGTTAGTAACTGGATTTTTTATAAAGTTCCTTAATTAAAATTAAATCAATGGTTTAAATAAAAAAGCCCAACAAGTGGGCTTTTTTAGAGTAAAAGTAACGTAAATTAGAATTTAAATAAGCCTAATCCATCTTTTACTTCATCTAAAGTTTGCTGCGTGATATTACGACATTTTTCTGTACCTTGTTTAAGTACATCCATAATGTAATCAGGATCTTTTTCTAATTCAGCACGACGTTCGCGAATAGGTGTAATTAATTCTTTTAACACACCTTCAAGACGCTTTTTCACTGTGCCATCACCTAAACCACCGCGGCGATAATGTGCTTTTAATTCTTCAACTTCTTCTTTATTCGGATCAAAGGCATCAAGGTAAGTAAATACGATATTGCCTTCAACTTGACCTGGATCTTCAATACGTAAATGGTTTGGATCGGTGTACATAGCATTGACTGCTTTCTTGATATCTTTATCAGAAGCATTTAACACAATTGTATTGCCTAAAGATTTAGACATTTTTGCTTTACCATCGAAACCAGGTAAACGCCCCATATTTGAGAGTAAAGCCTTACATTCAGGTAACAGGTCATGCCCAATTTGGCGGTTTACGCGACGGACTACTTCATTGGTTTGTTCAATCATTGGAATTTGATCTTCACCAACAGGCACAACAGTTGCTTTAAATGCAGTAATGTCAGCAGCTTGAGCGACTGGATAGCATAAGAAACCTGCTGGAATATCGCGCTCAAATCCACGCATTTGAATTTCAGATTTAATGGTTGGATTACGTTCTAAACGTGCAACAGTCACAAAGTTAAGATAAAGCATTGTGAGCTCATTCAGTGCAGGCAAGCATGACTGAACGCAAATTGTTGTTTTAGTTGGATCGATACCAACCGCTAAATAATCCAAAGCAACTTGAAGAATGTTATTACGAACTTTATCTGGATTGTCCGCATTATCAGTCAGTGCTTGGGCATCCGCTAATAAAAGATGTTGATGATGACTGTCTTGTAAACCTACACGAGAACGTAATGAACCAACAAAGTGGCCAAGGTGAAGTTGTCCAGTAGGGCGGTCGCCTGTCAAAATGATTGGACGTTGATCAGCATTACTCATGATATGTTCCAAGATTCAGTTATTTCATAAATATATAGATTGGCATTATTGTACGGGAAATAAATTTTTTTCGTCAGCGATTGCTTCAACTTTTATTAAAATAATGTTGTGAAATTATTGAGTAATTCTACAATAGCCTGATAAATATAAACTAGGAAATAAAAATGGCGAGTGGTTTATTACTGTTACTAGATGATATTGCAACAGTTTTAGATGATGTTGCAGTCATGAGTAAAATGGCAGCAAAGAAAACGGCTGGTGTATTAGGTGATGATTTAGCTCTCAATGCCCAACAAGTCAGTGGTGTTCGTGCTGATCGCGAACTTCCTGTGGTGTGGAGTGTCGCAAAAGGCTCATTTGTTAATAAGCTTATTCTTGTCCCATTAGCACTTTTAATTAGTGTTGTCGCATCTTGGTTGATTAATCCATTATTAATGCTTGGTGGTCTGTTTCTATGTTATGAGGGCGTAGAAAAGGTTATACATTCTCTCTACCATAAAAAAGCCAAAACACCAGAAGAAGCGAGTGAAGAGCTACAGGAAGTCGAAGTTGACCTAACAAAATTTGAAAAAGAAAAAGTAAAAGGTGCGATTCGTACAGATTTTATTTTATCTGCTGAAATTGTGGTGATTTCGTTAGGTACAGTTGCATCAGCAGCGTTTATGACTAAAGTGACAGTATTGAGTATTATTGCAATCGTCATGACCATTGGTGTTTATGGCTTTGTTGCAATGATCGTTAAGATTGATGATTTAGGTTTATATTTAACACAACAAGTATCTGAATTTAAAAATAAAATTGGGCGTGGTTTACTGGCTTTTGCACCAGTTTTAATGAAAATATTATCTATTGTTGGTACGGTTGCGATGTTTTTAGTGGGGGGAGGTATTATTAGTCATACCATTCCACTGTTACATCATTTCACTGAAGAAACTGTCGATCATTTAGAACTGATACCAAGTTTTGGTTCGATTATTGGCGCATTAACCCCGACATTAATCAACTTAGGTGTTGGTTTTGCGGCAGGTATCATTGTGCTGCTTATTGTTAGTTTAATAAAAAAAGCATGGCCAAAAGCTAAAGCATAAAATAAACCGTCATCATCATAAATTGGAGAATAGATATGCGTTGGAAAGGTCGTAGAGTGAGCACCAATGTCGAAGATCGTCGTGGTGGTGGCGGAGCAAAAGCGGGTGGTATTAGTATTATTGGTTTAGTTGTGGCATTTGTTGCATGGAAATTCTTCGGAGTTGATCCTCAACAGGCTTATCAAGCCACACAAGCAGTTACAAATGCACAATCAGCTCAACAGGGAAGTGAGCCGCAAAATATGACTGACGATCAGAGAGAAGCACGAGACTTTGTCGGTACTGTGCTTGCGGATACAGAGGATACTTGGACGCCTGTATTTCAACAGCTTGGTATGACTTATAAACCACCAAAACTGGTTTTATTTAGTGGCGTTGTTCGTTCAGGTTGCGGTACTGCTCAAGCAGCAATGGGGCCATTTTATTGTCCAGCAGATCAAAAAGTTTATATCGATACTTCATTTTTTAAAGATATGCGTCAGCAGATGGGAATTTCTGGAGAACAAAATCAAACTGAACTTTCCAGACAAAATCAGGCTGGGGATTTTGCCCAAGCTTATGTGATTGCACATGAAGTAGGTCATCATATTCAAAATTTGTTGGGTATTTCTGGTCAAGTCCAACAAGCTCGTTCGCAAGCAAGTCAATCCGAGGGCAATCAACTCTCAGTTCGCTTAGAGTTGCAAGCTGATTGTTTTGCTGGAATTTGGGCACATCAAAATCAGCAACGGACTCAATTCTTGGAGCAAGGTGATATTGAGGAAGCCATGGATGCAGCTGAAAAAATTGGTGATGATTATTTACAGCGTCGCGCTACTGGGCAAGTCGTACCAGATAGTTTTACTCATGGTACAAGTGAACAACGTATGCATTGGTTTGAGCTAGGACTTAAATCGGGTGATATTAATCAGTGTAATACATTCAAATAAGCAGAGCCAAAGGTGTTCTGCTTTTGATTTCCATACCGAAGTTATACGAATAAAAAAATAAAAGTTCAGTAAAATAATTGTCATAAATACTGAACTTAGATGATGTGTCTATCTATAGACTCATATTTGTTATTTCAATAAGAACTAAGATGTCTTAGATAAAAATTCTACTTCAGTAATTGACGGTAAATAAATTGATGAGTTACGAATTCCACCGCGAAATCCAAACAGTTTGATTTGGAAAAATCGTTGTGCGTGATAAGTAATAACAAGGGGTAGTATGGGTAATTTTTTTCTTTTACAAGCTTTGACTGCTGTTTTTACGCTTTCAATTGCCACTACCATCTTCAATAAGCGCGTACTTGGATTTCCACAAGCAATTGGTGTACCCATTGTCTCAGCAATTTTTGTCTTCATTTTACAATGGGGTGCAAGTCTACTGAATGGTAATCAATTTATTACGATTAATATTCACAATATTGAATCGGCTGTACGTGAAATTGATTTCTATGACTTCCTCATCAATGGCGTTATCTGTTTCATTCTTACTTCTTCTGCATTGAAGTTTAAAATTTCTGATCTTAAAAATTATTGGAAACCAATCAGCATCTTGGCGACTATTGCACTAGTTTTGTGTGCAGTTATTTATGCTGGTCTACTTTATTTGTTCCAATGGGTGGTAGGTTATTCAGTGCCAATGTCAGTGCTTTTATTACTCGGTGCTGCTTTAGGTGCAACTGATCCGATTGGAATCAAAGGAGTTTTGAGTTCTATTCGAGCGCCACATCATCTAATTGTTAAGCTTGAAGGTGAATCATTATTCAATGATGCAATGTGTATTGCTTTATTCATGACTTTGCTGAAAGTTTTACAAGGTGAGCATTTCTCTCTATTGGCAACGATTGAAACTTTGCTATACGAGATTTTTGTCGCTGTCATCATTGGCTTTGCGTTTGGTTTCGGTATTTTGCGTCTCTTACGCGGAAAGCACGAAATGGAGTCTTTGATTCTAACGACTGCATTACTAGCGAGTGGATCTTACTTGGTCGCATTATTTGCACATGCATCTGCACCAATTGCTTGTGTGATTGGTGGATTGATTGTTGGAAATAAATGGCAAGAGTTTAGAGAACAACGCGAGATTAGAGAGGTCAATCATTTTTGGCATGCTGTAGAAGGGATCATAAATTCTTTTTTATTCACCTTAATAGGTTTAGAGCTCTTTATCCTTGATCTAAGTGCCAATTTAATTATTGGTGGAATTATTGCCTTTCTTATTTTGCACTTGTCACGCTTTGCTGCAAATTTTGCAGCATTTGCACTGTTTCCGTCATTCAGAAATAAAAGCTATAACGGTAGTTTAACGATTCTTTCATGGGGTGGTGTGCGTGGAGGAATTTCGCTTGCTTTGATTCTCGCTGTTGCGAATGTACCTGCACTCAGTCCATATAGCAGTATTTTAATTGGATATACATTTATCAGCGTATTACTGTCTGGTGTGGTCTGTGGGCTTGGCTTACCTGCAGTAATGAATGCATTTTATTTTAATCCCAACGAAGAAACAGAAGGGGTAAAAGGCTTCTATCAGCGCTTGTGTAATAAAATGAACAGACGTGGCTTTAAATATATTGTTAGTGAAGATGAAAGTGGAAAAGAGTCTATTAAAATCTATAATCCAGAACGAATAACAACGATTAAGTCTGATGATGAATTGACAGAAATTTACCATCCGGAAAAAGTTAAAGAGGTTGAACGACTTCAGAATCCCCAAAACTTTTAATTAAAATTAACAGGTTCTTATTTGGAATTTTTAATAAATTTATTTCTGTTTTAAAACTTACTAAACAGTAAAACAGTTATTTTGGTTCCTTAATAGAACTTGTTTATTTCTAGTATAATTAATTATTGGTTTTACTTAATAGACCTCTTGCAAAAATCATTTATTGACCAACTCCATGTTGTAAATTGCAGCAATCAAATTGAGGCGTAAACCCATGCGTTTACGCCGATTACGATAACGTTCAGCAAGAATTTTAAAGGTCTTTAATTTACCATTTACATGCTCAATTCGGATACGTCGTTTTCCAATTTCACGATTGATTTGCTTATGTAGCAGCGTTAATGGTTTCTTTTTGCTTGATTTTATGGGAATGAGGCAACTCACTCCTAGTCGATTCAAACCTTGATAGCCTTTATCTGCAAGCAACAACCCCTTGTATCTTTGTTTTTTGCGTTGCCTTCTAAATAATTGAACATCATGCACACTACCGTGTGCAATGGCTGTTGATATGATCTGACGTGTTTCGTAGTGAATCATCAGCTGGGCTTTGATGGTGTGACGCTTTTTCTTGCCACTATAATACTTTTTCTGTTTTTTTGGGACGTTCTATGGTTATCTCGGTAGCATCAACCACGACAACTTCCCAATCTAAACCTTCACCTTGTGGTAATTTTTTAGGTAAATGAAATTTATCGGATTTTATTAAGATATTCTCAATCTTTTGAATAATTCTAGAAGCATTAGATTCATGTATACCATAGCTCATCGAAACATGAAAAAGTGTTCGATATTCACGCCAATAACTTAAGGTCATCAATAGCTGATCTTCAAGCGAAAGTACAGAAGGTCTTCCTCGTCGACTAACACTTTGAGCAGCTCTCAATACTTCAAGCATTTCTGCAAAAGTTGAGGTTTGTATTCCGACAAGTCGTTTAAACTGGCTGTTTGACAGTGTTTTTACTTTTGAGTAGTTCATGGAACAATAATAATCGAAAACGGCGTATTGTTTGATACAAAAAACGACCAATAAATTGATCATTTTTTGATTTATGCAAGAGATCTAATCTAAATTAATTAAAAATAAGTATAACTGATATTTTTAATTTAAGTCTTTAGTCTATGTTTTATCTTTATTCCTTATGGTTTATTTGTTATAAATCAATAAATCTGATATTTGGTGTAACAAAATGATAATTGTATATTAAATACAATTTAATAAACACATGAAGGTTTTTAGATTTAGTTATGCTGCAAATGAATAATATTTTTTTAAAAAATAAATAAATACAATTTGTTAGTTTGATTTTTGTGATTTTAAAATCATTTTTTTTTACTGGCTGATAAACTATTTTTTGTATATCTTTATAATATATGGATTTTTAAAGTATAGGGCAATTATGATTTTTTTGGTCATTTTATTAATGTCTTTATTGTTTAAAAAAAATAAATTATTTAAATAGTTTTATTTATAAAACGTTAGGTTGTAAAACTTTATTGACCTTTTTTCTATGATGATGTTGTCATTTTTGTAAAGTTTTTTTGTGATGTGTTTAACAAAAGTGAATTTTAATTTAGATTTTAATAGGTATAGGAAATGATTAATAAACCAACCAAATATACATACACAAGAATTATTAAATAATCAGAGGAATAACGACCATGTCTGAAATCCAAATAATTTCTAAGGAAAGTCATAAAACCCTTTCTAATACAATGGAAAATACTACAACTCTACCTTCTGAGCCTGCTGTAGTATTAATTAAGGTTCCGTTAAAGGATATTGTCGTAATTAAAAAGGACGGTTTGAATGCAATTGTTTTTTTAAAAAATGGAGAAACAATCGTTGTTCAAAATTTCTTTAATGAAAATAGTAACATTGATAATAGTCTTGTTATACAAGATGAAAACGGTCAGTTAGTTTGGGCTAAATTCAAAGAGGGTGAAAGTGACGCGGATGCAGACGCGGATGCAGATGCAGATGCGGATTCCGACAATGAAGGTGCTGTTTACTTAGAAGAAACACCAGCAGCTCTTCCTGAAGTTGTTGAAGCACCAGTATCAGATGTAATTTTTCAACCTATTCAATCCATAGAACCACTTTTATACAATGATGCATCAATGAGTCCATGGTTGTGGGCTATTCCTTTGGTTGCTGGCGGTATTATTGCTGCTGCTAGTGGTGGCGGAAGTGATAATAACAATAATAATAACGGTGATACGACTCCGCCAAATACAGATGATGTTGGTTTTACAGTTGATTCTGTTACTGATGATAATACTTTGAATGCTGCTGAATCAGCAGGTGATGTAACCATTACTGGTACTTTAACGAACATTCCTTCAGATGCTGCTACTACTGTTGTCACTGTAATTGTGAATGGTGTGAGTTATTTAGCAACTGTTAATGCTGCCAATGGCACATGGAGCGTTGTGGTTCCAGGTAGTGGATTATTAGCTGATAGCGATAAAATAATTGAAGCGAATGTTAAGTTTACTGACGCTGCTGGCAATAGTAGTACGGTTACTGATACGCAAAGCTACTCTGTTGATGTCGATGCTCCGAATGCTCCGGTGATTAACCCAATTAATGAAAATGATCCAATTACAGGTACAGCAGAACCTGGTTCAATGGTGACTGTGACCTTCCCTGATGGGAGTACAGTGCAAGTTATCGCTGGACCAGATGGTAGCTGGACAGTAGATAATCCTGGGTTAAATGATGGTGATCAGGTTACAGCAACAGCGACGGACCCAGCAGGTAATACATCAGATCCTGCAACAGCAACAGTAGATGGTTTAGCCCCAGCTATTACCATTGATGATATTATTACCAATGACAGCACCCCAGCATTAACGGGGACAGTGAACGATCCAACAGCAACGGTGACCGTAAATGTAAATGGTGTGGATTACCCAGCGACCAACAATGGTGATGGCACATGGACATTGGTAGACAATACGCTGCCAGCGTTAACAGATGGTGCGTACACAGTCACGGTGACAGCGACAGATGCAGCAGGAAATTCATCAACAGCAACATCAACGTTGA
>NZ_DJLC01000094.1:0-11212 GCF_002434875.1 Acinetobacter sp. UBA6526
TCTGCACCACAACAACGGCTGTCGAGTATATTTTGGAGTTTACCAACTTCACAGTTCAGTACGTTCTTACAAGATGAACAGGCAAAACAACATTGGTTGAAACAGGTTTCTAATCGTTGGCCAGATGTTGCTGATTGGCTAGAGCAGCTTTTATGGAGTGAACAACATCAATCGCAATGGCTTTCTGCCCAATATCGTGATGTAGTGATGTCTCAATATGGACAAGGTCGAATCGGGGTCATTGGTGATGCGGCACATGCGATGAGTCCGCAGCTTGGCCAAGGTGCTAACATGGCACTTTTGGATGCATGGGCATTTTCTCAGTCCTTGCAAACTGCTCAGACAAACCAGCAGATCGACTGGACGATATTATGGCAACAGTATCACCAACACCGTCGTTCTTCGACCCAATTCTACCAATTTCTCAGTCGACTCCTCACCCCTCTTTATCAATCAGATCATTGGTGGGCAGGTGGATTACGCGACCTTGTTTTCCCTTGGCTGTATCAAATCCCGTATTTCCGTAAAGAAATGGCAATCACCATTTCAGGTTTAAAAACAGGTATGTTCCAACAAATGAGCTATCAACAGATTGCGGCATACCAACACAATCAAAATGTCTTGATTGAAAATAATCAATCATTACCTGAATATGACTAAGTGCAAAATAGGATTTGAATTAAATATGAAAATTAGTCATTTAGATCATATAGTTCTGACCGTTGCAGATATTAAGACAACTTGTCAGTTTTACCAATCAGCCTTGAATTTTGAAGTTATCACCTTTGGCGATAATCGTAAGGCCTTAAAATTCGGCACTCAAAAAATTAACCTGCATCAAACAGGCAAAGAGTTTGAACCTAAAGCTTATCAACCCACTGCTGGTTCAGCTGATATATGCTTTATTGCGGAAACACCACTCAATGAAGTGATTGCACACCTTCAGGCACAGCAGATTGAAATTATTAAAGGTCCTATTGAAAGAACAGGTGCAATAGGAAAAATTATTTCTGTTTATGTTCGTGATCCCGATCAAAACTTGATTGAAATTTCGAACTACCTTTAAGTCAACAAACCGATTTTTTAACCAACAAGCATAGCCAACCCTAGCCACAAACGCTACACTAACGGCTTTCCACCAAATAGATTTCCACTCATGTCAAACTGGTTAGATGAAGTTAAATTTGATTCCAATGGTCTTGTTCCTGCCATTGCACAACATCATCAAACTGGTCGAGTGTTAATGGTTGCGTGGATGAATCGTGAGGCTTTACAACTCACTGCTGAAAAAAATCAGGCGGTGTATTACTCACGTTCACGTCAAAAACTATGGCATAAAGGCGAAGAATCAGGACACTTTCAAACAGTGCATGAAATTCGTCTCGATTGCGATGCTGATGTTATTATTCTTCAAATAGAACAACACGGCGGTATTGCTTGTCATACAGGTCGAGAGTCTTGTTTTTATCGCAAACTCACACCTCAAGGCTGGGAAATCGTTGATGCCCAACTGAAAGATCCAACTGCAATTTATGGTGCATCCGCAAAAACAGAAGCGCATGACCATAGCCACAGCGAACAAATCGATGTTTTGGGCTATTTAGGTCGCTTAATGCAAGAACGTAAAAATGCTGAAGCGGATAGCTCTTATGTTGCTAGTCTATATAAAAAAGGTATCAATAAAATCTTAGAAAAAGTCGGCGAAGAAAGTGTCGAAAGCATCATCGCAGCAAAAGATTATGCGGTGCATGCTTCACTTGAAAATAAACATGACCTGATCTATGAAGTTGCTGATCTTTGGTTCCACAGCATTGTGATGCTTGGCTACTTTGATCTCGACCCTCAAGTCGTATTGGATGAACTTGCACGTCGCCAAGGCTTATCAGGTTTAGTCGAAAAAGCTAATCGTAGCAAAGAAGCGTAAGCATCGCCTGTGTCGAGTATCGAGAAACCCAAAGCGACTTATGAGCAAGCTGTTGCCATAGACAATGCTCGTTTAGGACAATCCTTTAAAGTGATTGCCTATGCTGGCACAGGTAAAACGACAACCTTACAAATGATCAGTGATGCCATGCCTGAACGGCGTGGTATGTATTTGGCATTTAACAAAGCCATCGCAACAGAAGCGCAGAGTAAATTTCACGGCAATGTAAATTGTCGAACATTCCACTCACTCGCTTTTCGCAGTGTGCCACGTGGGGTAACGGATAAATTACGTTTACCACGTCTTAGTCCAAGTTTTATGGCCAAAGAATATCGCCTAGAACCGATTACATTGCGTCGACTCATGGGTGGACGTTATGAAAAATACGTTTTGATGCCAAGCCGTTTAGCGAGCCTAGTTGCCAATGCGGTGAGCTATTTCTGTTCAACCAGTTCACAATACCCCGCACCTCGTCATATCCAAGCACCCAACTGGTTGCATCAGGACGATATCGAATCTTTACAACAGCATCTTTATCCAGCTGTTGAACGCCGCTGGTTAGAATCGATTGATCCTAATCATCAAGCAGGCATTGGGCATGACATTTATCTGAAATTATGGGCATTGTCTGAACCGAATATTCCTGCGGATTATGTGCTATTTGACGAAGCACAAGATGCCGATCCCTTGATGTTAGGAATTTTGTTGCGTCAGAAAAGTACCCAAGTGATTTATGTCGGTGACGCACATCAGCAAATCTATGCTTGGCGTGGTGCAATCAATGCGATGCAACAAATGCCACTACCTGAAAGCCGTTTGACCACCTCGTTCCGTTTCGGTGATGCAATCGCAGATGTGGCAAATAGTTTGCTTGGTGCACTCAATGAAACCGTTCCTCTACTCGGCAATCCAAATGTAAAATCGAGTGTGGTGAATAAACCGCACACCAAAATGCGTGATGCCATCCTGTGCCGTACCAATGCCCGCGCGATGGAGTTACTGCTTTCAGGTCTAGTGCATGGCGACAAAGTCAGCTTACAAGCAGATCATCAAAAACTCAGTCGTTTTGTTGATGCGGCAAGCTTATTAAAACAAGGTAAACGCATTACCGATGTCCCTGAGCTGGCTTGGTTTAACTCATGGCATGACGTACATGAATATTGTGAGACCAATGACGGCAGCGACATTAAACCATTGGTTAAATTGGTCGATGATCACGGCACAGAACCACTTAAAAAAGCCCTTGCCAAAATCACACCGATTGAACAAGCTGATTATGTGATCTCAACGGCACATAAAGCCAAAGGATTGGAATGGAATCGTGTTCATATCGAAGATGATTACCAATTCAAAGTGAATGGACTGGAACATAAAATTACAGATGAAGAATTAAGATTACTTTACGTTGCCTGTACTCGTGCTAAAGTAAGTTTAAATATTCACCATCTTTTTGACTTAATACAACAATTAAAACGGTGCGCTCCCTCAAGTCTTCGTCAGTCAGCAGGTTAAAGCGCTTAGATTGAGGTGAGAGCCTATGCAACTTGAATCCGTTCTCTTCAAGCATGTTGGAATGTTTCGAGACTTAACTGTCGAATTTCAGGCTGAGCGTCCTGTCACACTTATTTTAGGCGATCAAGCTACAGGCAAAACCACGCTATTAAAAAATATCTACCAAGCATTAACGTGGTTCTCGGCACGTTATAAAGATATACGTACAGCGGGCGTGGTCATTTCTGATCAAGACATTATGCTGACTCGACTCCAAGCAAAAATTCAAATGCAAGTTCGTATGAGTACTGAACTGACTGGTAGTTTGGCGGAGAGCAGTTCAGCCGCAGAAACAGATACTCAAAGCTGTGTTTGGAAATTATTTAAGACATTTAATAGTCAAGGTGTCGGTATCAGTCAAGTCGAAACACAGCAGCTTGATCAAATGGTTACGCTTTATCAAAAAACCAGCTTACAAGATCCTTTATTTGGCTTACCACTGATTGCTTATTATCCTGCTGAACGCTTTGTCCATGAAATCAATTTACAAAGCAAAAATGTTCCGGGAATTTTACAAGAAATCTCTGCTTATGATCTTACGGCGATTCCCTACACCACTTTTGCGCGTTTTTTTGAATGGTTACGTGAAATAAGTGATGTAGAAAATGCCCACTCAGCTCATATTGTTCGACGCTTAATGGGGAATGATTTTAGCCAACAAAATCAATTGGAAATATTAAATCAATTACAGCAAGAATTGGCTAATCATCCAAAGCAACTATCTGCCCCAAATCTTTATGCATTGAAAAAAAGCTTACACACCATTTTTCCTGACCTGACAGACCTCTACATTCAATATGTTCCAAAATTACAATTGATCGTACGTTATCGTGATCAGTTAATTCCATTTCAACAACTCTCAGCCTCACTCAAAACATGGATTGCACTTGTTGGTGATATTACTCGTCGCATGTGCTTACTCAATCCGCATTGTTTTGATCCATGTATAGAGGGTGAAGGCATTTTATTAATTGATCAGATCGACCATCAGCTTGATCAAAATAATTGTGCTGAGATTTTGCAACGACTTCATCAAGCATTTCCAAGACTACAAATTATCGCTTCAGGCAATCGAGATGAATTGCTTGAACATGCCGTGGATTATCAATGTTTACGTTTAGATGCCAAAGAAATCTACGAAATCAATGTAGAAAAGTCACAACAACAACTCTCTCAACTGTATAACGAACTAGTTTGGACTGAAGGAAATAACATCGCTCAAACGCACAACTTACTGGAAACAGAAACACTGATTAGCCGAGTGGATGAATTATTTCATCAAATACAGGAGCTTAACCCTCAAGAAAAAAATGATTTATTAAGCTTATTAAAAATTGATGATACCCCCGAAGAAACACCGCTTTAATCATTTGTTTTATCGACTGAATTTTCCCGACCAAACTCAGCCTGATGTTGTTATTTTCATGTAATAACATCGGGTTTTTGTTCATATTTTATAGTAAGATAAAGCTCATTTTATTTTCAAGTTGTGCAATACAACTTGCTGCCTCCGTTAACTTGATTGGGTTTCGAGATTTGAAACTTTGGCGCTCTCTTTGAATGCCTGTGAGTCTCGAAAAGAAAATTCACCCTTAGGTCGCTCCCGACCTAAATCATCGACATGGATACCAGTGTGCTACCGATTATTATCTTATTACCGCTCATACTCGGCACCACCCTTGTCGCACAATTGCAACGTATTTCGCGGGGCATGACGGCACTAGGGGCAATTGGCATCAGCCTTAGTTGTTTCATTTTACTTCTTACTCAGGCAGAAACTGTTCTTCAGGGAAATACTCTGCAACAAAGCTGGGATTGGCTTCCTCAACTTGGAATCAATCTAAGTTTTCGCCTAGATGCATTAGGTTTATTGTTTGGTCTGCTGATTAGCGGTATCGGTACACTCATTTATATTTACGCCTATTATTATCTGAGTCCGAAAAACTCTCTTAGTAAACTTTATCAATTATTAATGCTGTTCATGGCGGCAATGCTTGGTATCTCACTTTCCAATAACCTCATTATCTTATTGGTATTTTGGGAGTTAACCAGTATTTCATCATTCCTTTTAGTGGGTTATTGGAGTCAATATGATGCTGCACAACGTGGCGCTCGTATGGCACTCACCATTACAGGAATGGGCGGTCTTGCAATGCTCGGTGGCTTTGTCTTACTCGGGCAAATCACAGGAACCTATCAAATCGATCAGCTTGTGCTGATGAAAGATACGATTCAACAGCATTACCTTTTTGTACCAACCTTATTATTAATTTTATTGGGTGCATTCACTAAAAGTGCGCAGTTCCCATTTCACTTTTGGTTACCTAATGCGATGGCTGCGCCAACGCCTGTTTCCGCTTATCTGCATTCAGCAACCATGGTTAAAGCAGGTATTTTCCTGCTCGCACGTTTAGCACCTATTTTTATTGGTGCTGCGCTGTATCACAATATCGTCACCTTTGTCGGTTTATTCACACTGTGTATGGCGGCAGGTTTTGCAATTTTCAAAGAAGATCTCAAAGGTCTGTTAGCATATTCAACAATCAGCCATTTAGGTCTAATTGTATGTTTACTGGGGATCGGTTCTCCCCTTGCTGTCGCTGCTGCGATTTTTCACATCATCAACCATGCAACCTTTAAAGCTGCATTGTTCATGATTGCTGGAATCATTGACCATGAAACGGGTACGCGTGACTTACGCAAGCTTAGCGGTGTTTGGCAATTACTGCCTTTCACAGGCACATTAACCATGATCACTGCAGCCTCAATGGCGGGTGTTCCATTAACCAACGGTTTTATTTCCAAAGAAATGTTCTTTACTGAACTGCTTGCAAACTTGTCTGGTCCAGTGATGGTCATTTCGGCAATTGTTGCAACTTTGGCAGGGATCTTTGCGGTTAGCTATTCTATTCGCTTGGTTCACGGCGTGTTCTTTGATGGTGAAGTTGGTAAGCAAGTTCCAAATAAAGATGCACATGAACCTGCATTAGGAATGCGTCTACCAGCAATCATTTTAGCAACTTTGTGTATTTTAGTCGGGATTCTTCCAGCTCTTCTTGCAGGCACGATGGTCAATAGCGTGACTCGCTCAAGTTTGGCACAACCTGAATTTGAAGGTGTGCACCTTGCAATTTGGCATGGAGTCAATGCACCACTACTCATGAGTGTGATTGCTTTGATTGGCGGGGCTATCTTCTATTTCGCTTTAGCAAAAGATGGACGCATCCGCAAAATTGACCTTGATCCTTATCTTGGTAAATTTCAAGGCAAGATCATATTTGAGCTGTTCTTAAAACATTTACTGTTAAATAGCCGAAAAATTAAACAAGCAACAGAAAATGGCTCATTACAAAGCTATCTGCTATGGATCGTTTTGTTCAGTATTTTGATGGTTGGCTTACCGCTGTTCAATCAAGGTCTCACTACGGGCACTCGTGAACTGACACATGCACCGTGGGTTGCGATTGTCCTTTGGCTAACACTATTCTCTGGCTGCTGGATGATGTTGTGGTTTCACCACGAACGTATTAAGGCAGTGTTGATTAGTGGTGCAGTTGGTTTGGTTGTCACTATGACTTTTGTGACTCTATCTGCACCCGATCTAGCCCTAACGCAAATCACCGTTGATATTGTAACCACTGTCTTATTATTAATGAGTCTGTCGTTATTACCACAACTTACACCATACGAATCAAGTCGTTCACGTCGTTGGAGAGATGCAAGCTTAGCCATCGCAGGTGGCTTAGGTATTGGTTGGATTGCGTGGTTATTATTAACTCGAGATCACAATTCAATTTCATGGTTCTTCATGCAGCAAGCGATTCCACTTGGTGGTGGCTCAAATGCAGTGAACGTAATTCTTGTCGATTTCCGTGGATTCGATACCTTTGGTGAAATCGCCGTATTGGGCATTGCAGGTATTGGTGCGCTTTGCTTGATGGATGGTATGCGTGCGCATGGCACCACCATGACCCAAGGTCTGACTTACCGTTTTAATCCATCACCACTGATGCTAAGAATGACTGCTTCTTGGATCTTGCCACTTGCGCTTGTTGTCAGTGTCTATATCTTCTTGCGTGGTCATAACTATCCGGGTGGTGGATTCATTGCGGGTTTGATTACTTCGATGGCACTGATCATTCAGTACATTGTTCTAGGGCAAGACAAAACTGAGCAGATGCTAAAAGCCAAATCAGGTCGTTTATATGAGATTTGGATTGGTTCTGGTTTAACCATTGCTGGTTTAACGGGTATTGCAGCATGGTATTGGGCACGCCCATTCTTAACCAGTGCACATATCTATGTCGAACCTCCCCTACTTGGGAAAATGCACCTTGCTTCAGCAGCAGCTTTCGACTTAGGCGTCTATATCACTGTTGTAGGTGCAACCATGTTATTGATTTCAGTCTTAGGTGACTCACGCCATTCAAGCATGTCTGGCCCAATCCCAAGTGGAGATAAATAATGGTTAGTATTGAATTTTTACTTGCATCTGGGATTGGCTTACTGACCGCGACAGGAATCTATTTAATTCTTCGTGCGAGAACCTTTCCTGTTGTTCTGGGTTTGGCCATGATCGGCTATGCTGTCAACCTGTTCCTATTCGCAATGGGTCGTTTACAGGTCAATGCTCCAGCTATCTTGACTGAAGCAACCAAAGTTACAGACCCACTGCCTCAAGCACTTGTGTTAACTGCAATTGTAATTGGTTTTGCAACGACTGCGTTTATCGTACAACTTGCTCTCCGTAGCCGATATGAGTCTGGTACAGATCATGTCGACTCTAAAGAAGAACCCACCTTGACTTATGACCCACGTGAGGATGAGCCATAATGTTCGATTTTTACAATTTTTGGCTTACTCATACTCCTATTCTCAGTATCTTAGTTCCAGCTTTTACCAGCTTTATCCTATTGATACTTGGAAATCCAGGTTCAGGTTCTTTAAAGCAAGACTGGCGTCAACCTTGGCGTCGAGGCATTAGTTTCGTTTCAGCGTTAATCGGTTTAGGACTGGCAATAAGTTACTTCTCAATTGCGAGTACAGGACAAATCACGGTGTATCAGCTCAGTGAATGGTCTGCTCCATTTGGTATTGTACTTGTGCTTGATCGTCTTTCAGCCTTCATGCTGCTATTGACCTATGCCCTCGCTGTACCTGTTATGTGGTATGCCAGTGAAAACTGGGATACGCGTGGTCGCTATTTCCATGCCATGTTCCATTTCCTGTTGATGGGATTATCTGGTGCATTCCTAACAGGCGATTTATTTAACTTATTTGTCTTCTTTGAAATTCTATTGATGGCATCTTATGTGCTTTTATTGCATGGACAAGGGCGCCCACGTTTTCAGCTGGGTGTGCATTACGTCACCATCAATTTGCTTGCATCTGCACTCTTTCTAATCGGCTTAGGCATGATTTACGGCAGTGTCGGTAGCTTAAATATGGCTGATGTGGGTCGCCTTATTCCAACATTAGACAATGATCAGCATAAACTTGCGATTGCAGGTGGCTTACTATTATTTGTCGTGTTTGGCATTAAAGCGGCGATGCTGCCTGTAGGCTTTTGGTTGCCTAAAACCTATGCTGTTGCAAGTACACCTGTTGCTGCAATTTTTACCATCATGACCAAAGTTGGCATCTACGCCATTTTACGTGTGAATGGCACTGTGTTCGATGATGCAATGGCACAAGATATTCTTAAAAACTGTCTATTAGTCATCGGTCTAGTCACTTCCATTTACGGTGTTATTGGCGCACTCGGTGTAGATCGTTTACGTCGCTTTGTAGGTTTCATGGTGCTGTCATCTATCGGAACATTGCTAATCGCAATCTCGATGTTCAATACAGCAGCATGGGCAGCAGGTCTTTACTATCTAGTTCACAGCACATTGATTGCAGCAGCATTCTATTTATTCTGTGGTTGGATTACATCACAACGTGGTGCATTTAAAGACCACCTCAAAGTTTCCCCTAAAATGAAACAGGAAAAGGCTGCGGCATTTACCTACTTTACCATTGCCTTAATGCTTGCTGGTTTACCACCTTTTAGTGGGTTCCTTGGCAAGGTGTTTATTTTACAAGCCACCGCTGAAACGGCTTATCAAGGTTGGATTATTGCTGTTATTTTAATTGTCAGCTTGCTGAGTATCATCGCACTTACCCGCGTTGGTTTCATTCTGTTCTGGCGAGCTACACCACCAGAGGAAAATCCAAACGAAGAAGCTTATGCTGTTTATCAAGCTTTACCAGAAGTAGCTCCAAAACGAAATGATAAAGCGATTTATATTCTATTGGGTACTTTAATGGCTTATGTGGTATTTGCTGCTCCAATTCAAAACTATATGGTTTTAACCGCACAGCAAATCCAAAATCACGCCCTTTATCAGCAAGCCATTTTGAAGACGGATAACCAAGGCCGTGCGATCAGCGTTCAACCTTATGATCCAAGCTATTTGCCAGAAACAAAATATGGTGGTGAAGTAGAAGATCATAATGCTTTACTTATTCCTGATGTGATTTCCAAACCAACACTGCAAGGTGAGCACATCTCTGAATATAAGCAACGCCAAATTGCAGAACAAACGTTAGAAGCACCAACGATTCCAAATACCACTCAGTTAAAACCAATGGAGGAACACTAACATGCAAAAAGTAGCTTTGCTTGACCGTTGGTTCCCCCACCCTTTCGTGTCTTTTTTGGTTTTTCTGAGTTGGTTAATGCTGTCACATAGTCTGGACTTAACGGATATATTAGTGGCCATCCTATTGGCGATTATTATTCCACGTTTAGTTGGGCCATTTATTTCTAGAACGCCACACATTCACTGGACACCAGCAGTAAAACTATTTTTTGTTGTGCTTTGGGATATTATCGTTTCAAACTTCCGCGTGGCAAAAATGGTGTTGGGTCCAATGGATCAACTCCATCCGAGATGGTATCGCGTTCCACTAGAAACTGAGCACGAAGAGGTGAATACTCTTCTCGCGATGATCATCACCACGACACCAGGTACGGTTTCAGCAGGGATTGATCAAGAGCGTGGCGATATTCTCGTCCACGCACTCAGCTCAGATGACACTGAACTCGATATTCAAGAAATCAAAAAACGCTACGAAACACCTTTACTCGAAATCTTTGATGTAAAGATTGAAGAAGGAGCAAGCAAATGACAATTTTACCTTATGCGCTTGGCATTAGCTTAATTGCCATTACTATCTCAATGTTTCTATGCCTGATCCGATTGATTATCGGCCCATCTGTCATCGATCGCCTACTTGCTTTAGACACACTATTTCTAAATGCGACATGTCTTATTGTTGTTTTAGGTGTGTATTGGGTAAGTACCAATGTCTTTGAAGGAGCATTATTGGTTGCAATGCTTGGCTTCGTTTCGACAGCTGCGCTTGCTCGTTATTTCACAACGGGTCATGTCATTGACTAAGGAGATGAGCTATGCAGTTAATCATTGAAATCATTATTTCTTTCTTCCTTATATTCGGTGCTTTCTTCATGCTGGTCGGATCGATCGGCATGGTTCGACTACCAGACTTATTTATGCGTTTGCATGCCCCAACGAAGTCGAGTACATTAGGATTAGGAAGTTTTCTAATTGCAGCAATGATCTTTGGCGCAACGCAAGGTCGTTTTGGTTTTGCTGAATTATTAATTACTTTATTTGTCTTTATTACTGCACCAGTATCGGCAAATTTGATGGCGCAAGCTGCGATTCATTT
>NZ_DJLC01000141.1:0-3149 GCF_002434875.1 Acinetobacter sp. UBA6526
TCTCTGCTGGTAAATCATATCCATACCAAGCAATCGCCGTGATACCTCCATCCTGCATCGTTAATTGATCAACACGATCATATTCAAGCTTTATAGTTTTCTTTCGAATCACATCAAAATAAAGTAAATGAAGATGGGTATTACTCAACCACGGCGTTGGGCGATATTTTTCTCGTAATTGGGGTAGCTTTTCGAGTGTATTTTTAATTTTTCCTTTTGGGTCATAATACATTTTGGGTTGTTCAGCACCAACAACTGCATCAAATAATTCTGAACCTAATACTTTAATTTTATTTAAAGCTGAAATACCCATATCCGCTCACTACCTTTAACGATAAGTAAATGTTTCTCGCACTAAAAATGCGACTTTTTGCCCCCAAATTGCGTAAATTTCTTTACTCGGATGAAAACCATCACTTGCCATAGGCAAATTTAATGCCTGAAACTCTTTTATATCATATTTGATAAATTTAAATTTATCCTGCGGCATTAACCATTGTTGTAATACTTGGTTCATTTGCGCTGCATATTTTCCAAACAACCATGCCAAAGGATAAGGCAAAGCAGGAAAATGTTGCATTGGTGGCACACCAGACACAATGATTAATTTGGGTTTAAAGCGGTTTTGTATATCTGCAAACAATTGTTTTTGTTGTTTTAACCATGATCTCGCTGAAGTGAATTTCGTAACATCATTCACTCCTGTTGATGTAATGACAATATCGTACTGCTGATCACTTATTTGTTTAGCTGCCTGAATCACTTGTTGTGTCGTATTGCCTGTTTGCGCTTGTAACTTCCACGTCAAAGTAAATTCATTGCCAAGTTCTGTAATGATCGCACCGGATAAAGCATCTTGTTGCGTTTCTACCCCAACACCTGCTGCGGCAGAATCACCAAGTATTAGCAATGAAAGCGGTTTTCCACTGCCGATTACTCCATCTCTTTCACCACTTGCTTCTGGAAGACGTGGCGTATTTTTACGGACTTTGATTCCTTGTATAGCAACAATAGGAAGTAACGCAAATGTCGTAATTTTTAACCACATCTTCAAACCTCAATTTACTTAGGCTATTTGGTGTTTTTATGCATCCGCTTGATATTGAGCAAATCGAGCGCCCATTTGCTCTGCAAGAGCAGCCAATCCACTCATTGGACGAATCATCACTTCAAAATCAATAATTTTACCTTGTTCATTAAATTTGATCATATCGATCCCCTTTAATGACTTACCACTGACATTGGCACTAAACTCAAGCACCACATTTTCACCATCTTCAGTATAGAACTCACGGTGATAGGTAAAATCCTGAAACACCTGAATCACATTTGTGAGAATAAAGAAAACAACATGCTTCCCTTCATAAGGCTTATATGCGACTGGTGAACGGAACACGACATCTTCTGCTAATAAATCATTTAAGCTTGTCAAATCACGAGTATTAATCATCTCATGCCATTGTTCTAAAGAATGTTTCGTTGTTGCGAGTGTCATTGTTATATTCCTTTTTAAATTATGCTGTGATTTATATATTTAAGGGCATTCCTCTTTGGAAGAATGCCCTAAATTGAATTATAAGACTGCTGCTAATTCAGCGCCTTGGCGAATCGCACGTTTTGCATCTAGCTCACCCGCTTCTTTCGCACCACCGATAAGATGTACATTCTTTCCATCTGCTTTAAGTTGGTCGTACATTGCTGTATATGATTCTTGTCCTGCACAAATTACGACATTATCTACTTCGAGTATGTGTGTTTGGCCGTCAACCGTAATATGCAAACCTTGATCATCAACTTTGTCATAGCTAGCACCTGCAATCATTTTCACATCACGATGTTTTAAGCCAGTGCGATGAATCCAGCCAGTTGTTTTGCCCAAACCTGCGCCAACTGCGGCCGTCTTGCGCTGTAAAAGGTAAATTTCTCGCTCAGATTTTTCAAGCTCAGCTGGTTTTAAACCACCCACATTTTCATATGATGTATCAATACCCCATTCATCATAGAATTTTTGTGGATTCAAGCTACCACTATCGCCTTCATGTGTTAAATATTCTGCTGTATCAAAACCAATTCCACCCGCACCAATAATTGCGACACGCTTACCTACAGGCATACGTTCTCTTAAAACTTGGATATAGCTCAATACTTTTGGATGATCAATGCCTTCAAACTGTAATTGGCGAGGCGTAACACCTGTCGCAACAACGATGTCATCATAGTTTGCTTGACTCAACTCTTCATAAGTTGCTGTGTGATTCAGTACGAGCTCAATATTTGGTTGCAATTCAATTTGACGTTTGAAGTAGCGTAAAGTCTCATAGAATTCTTCTTTACCAGGAATCGTTTTCGCAATATTAAATTGGCCACCAATTTGATTGCTCGAATCAAATACTTTTACTTTATGACCACGACTTGCAGCATAGGTTGCAAAGCTCAAACCAGCTGGCCCCGCACCAATCACCGCAATATTTTTTGCTGTGTTTGCTTCTTTAAAAATAAGTTCAGTTTCATAACATGCGCGCGGATTCACTAAACAAGTTGCAATTTTCATAGAAAAAATATGATCTAAACATGCTTGGTTACAACCAATACATGTATTGATTTCATCACTACGACCTTCACTGGCTTTTAATACAAATTCAGCATCTGCTAACATTGGGCGTGCCATTGAAATCATATCCGCATGGCCCGATGCCAATACATGTTCAGCCATTTCAGGTGTATTAATGCGGTTAGAAGTAATCAGTGGAATCGAAACCGTTCCTTTTAGCTTCTCAGTCACCCAAGTAAATGCTGCACGAGGGACTTTAGTCGCAATCGTTGGGATACGTGCTTCATGCCAGCCAATCCCTGTGTTAATGATCGTAGCACCTGCTTTTTCGATTTCTTTAGCGAGTTGAATGACTTCTTCTAAACTTGAACCGCCTTCAACCAAGTCAAGCATGGATAGACGATAAATAATAATGAAGTTCTCACCAACTAATGCGCGTGTACGCTTTACAATTTCAATCGGAAAACGAATACGGTTTTCATAGCTACCACCCCATTCATCATCACGATGGTTGGTACGCGCAGCAATAAATTCATTAATTAGATAACCCTCTGAACCCATGATTTCGACACCATCATAGCCAGCGTATTGAGAAAGC
>NZ_DJLC01000096.1:0-4824 GCF_002434875.1 Acinetobacter sp. UBA6526
TAATTTGTCAGTCGTTGGCCGTTATATTTTACCTGCGCAAATCATGGCACTGTTAGAGAATACACCGCGTGGTGCAGGAAATGAAATTCAATTGACTGATGCGATCGCAGCATTGCAACAATCAGAGACTGTTGAAGCCTATCGTATGAAAGGGCAAACTTTTGATTGTGGTAGTAAGATTGGGTATCTTAAAGCTGTACTACACTATGGTATTGAACATCCAAAATTGGGTGAAGAGTTTAAGGGCTTAATTCGTGAGTTAGCCCTATAGTTTAGGGTTAACGGTTATGAAAATTGCAGTTTTTGGCAATACCCTATATGCAGGGGTCATGTCTGCATTACTATCAGAGTCTGGGCACAGTGTTTATTGGTGTTCAAACACCGATGATAAAGAAAACACTGTGCAATATTCATTTCATGATGAAAATGTAAGCCGTTTGCTTGATAAGCAGCTCAATAGTGGTTTTTTACATTATGCAAATTTCAAGCATGTTCCACTTGATATTGATGTCTATTTATTCAGTTTTAATCAGACACAAGAGCAGCAAGTTTTAGTGTTATTAACTGAATTGCAGCAACGTCCAATTATTCATCCTAAGTTGATGGTGAATGCATCAACTTTTGGTTTGCACAGTACAGAAAAATTTAAGCGAATTTTGCCTGAAGATGAATGGGTTTATCTGCCAGATATTATCCAAGAAGGAAATGCTTTACAGAGTTTCACTCAAGCAAAACAACTCATTGTTGGGTTTACAGAGCCATCGGCACAGCAGAAAGTCAAAGAGCTGTTACGCCCTTTTTTCCCGTTTGAGCAACAATTTTTATTTATGCCTGTATTAGATGCAGAGTTTACTAAGCTTAGTATTTCGGGCATGTTGGCGACACGCATTAGTTATATTAATGACTTGGCTGTAGTCGCTGAAAAGTTGGGTATTGATATTACTTCGGTTCGCCAAGGGATGGCAGCAGACAACCGTATTGGTACTGCTTATCTATCGCCTGGTGCGGGTTTTGGCGGAGAAAACTTTTCCCATGATGTATTGACGCTTGCGAATACCGTGGCCAATACAGGAGTAAAGAGCCAGTTGCTTGCTCAAGTTTGGGAAATCAATGAGCAACAAAAAGAAATTTTATTCCGCAAATTATGGAATTATTATCATGGCGACTTGCATGGTAAGACGATTGCAATTTGGGGTGCTTCGTTTAAGGAAAATACCTCAAGCATACAACATTCACCGATTCATTTGATGTTAAAAGCTTTATGGGCGCAGGGCGTCAAAGTGCAATTGCATGATCCTCAAGCGCTAGAAGAGATTCAGATGATCTATGGTCAGCGTGATGACTTGATACTTTGTCAGCAGCAGTATGAAGCGCTTGAAAATGCACATGGTTTGTGTGTGATTACTGCATGGAAACAATATTGGAGTCCTGATTTTAAACAAATGATGCAACGTATGGCTCATCCTTTGGTTTTAGATGGCCGTAATATTTATGATCCCCAATATGTCAAAGCACAACAGTTTGCTTATATGGGGGTGGGGCGTTGATAATGAATTATAAGCAGCCTTTGATAGTTAAAAGCCAGCAACAAGCACTTTCAGCGTTGTGCAACCTTAAAATGCAAACCCAAGACACGCACTTGAATCAATTTTTCTCAGATGATTCAGGGCGCTTCGAGCGCTTTTCAGTCGAACAAGAGCAAATCGTCTTAGATTTCAGTAAGCATCGTATTGATCAAAATGTTTTAAATGGACTTGTTGATTTAGCTCATGCTCAAGACCTAACACAATGGATTCAAAGATTATTTTCTCTTGAAGAGATTAACTATACTGAACAACGTGCTGCAATGCATTGGGCTTTACGTGTGCCTGAGCAAAATCAGCAAGTACTTCCTGAAATTACGGCACAAGTTCATACTCAATTAGAGCGGATGTATAGCTTAGTTGAGAAAATTCATGCAGGCCAATATCGTGGTGCAACAGGTGAAGTGATTCAGGATGTGGTGAATATTGGGGTCGGTGGCTCTGATCTCGGCCCATTAATGGTCACACATGCGCTTTCGGATTTTAAAGTCGTAACAGCAAAGCCTTTGGATGTTCATTTTGTATCGACGATGGATGGCAGTCAGCTTTCTGATTTGCTGCATCAACTTCGACCAGAAACAACGTTATTTATTATTTCGTCTAAGTCCTTTGGTACGATTGATACGCTGTCGAATGCACAAACTGTACGTCAATGGTTAGAAAAAGCTTTAGGTAAAAATAGTCATGTGCTGAAACATCACTTTATTGGTGTATCAACCAAGCCAGATAAGATGACCGAGTGGGGTATTGCACCAGAAAATCAGTTATTACTTTGGGATTGGGTTGGCGGTCGATATTCACTTTGGTCATGCATTGGTTTACCGATTGCATTAACTGTGGGCGTCGATGGTTTCAGACAATTGTTGTCAGGTGCATATGCCATTGATCAGCATTTTCAAACGGCACCGTTTGCTCAAAATATTCCTGTTTTAATTGGGTTGTTGGGTGTTTGGAATAATAATTTTCTAGATATTCAAACACATGCTGTACTCCCTTATGATGGGCGGCTTAAATATTTTGCTGCATATTTACAGCAGTTGGAAATGGAGTCGAATGGTAAGTCAACACAGAGAAGTGGTGAAAAAGTTGATTCCGCGACTTGTCCAATTGTTTGGGGAGAGGTCGGGCCGAATGCACAACATGCTTTTTATCAGCTCCTTCATCAAGGCACTCATAAAGTCAGTTGTGATTTTATCGCACCAGTTAAGCGATACAATGCCAATCAATTTACTTATGCTGAAAATGCAGAAGCTTTGATTGAGCAACATCATTTGGCATTATCAAACTGCTTAGCTCAGTCGCGTTTATTGGCGTTCGGTAATCAAGTATTAACAACTGATGAAATTGAAGGTTTACCTACTTACAAACAATATGAAGGCAATCAGCCAAGTTCAACGATTTTATTAAAAGAGCTAAACCCCTATAGTTTGGGAATGCTGATTGCGACTTATGAACATAAAGTATTTGTACAGTCGGTGTTATGGAATATAAATCCTTTTGATCAATGGGGAGTTGAAAAGGGTAAAGAAATTGCCAATCAATTATT
Source organism: Acinetobacter sp. UBA6526 (assembly GCF_002434875.1). Taxonomy (NCBI): domain Bacteria; kingdom Pseudomonadati; phylum Pseudomonadota; class Gammaproteobacteria; order Moraxellales; family Moraxellaceae; genus Acinetobacter; species Acinetobacter sp. UBA6526. Next base: position 3,130 of record NZ_DJLC01000096.1, read on the forward strand.
ACCTATTCTCAATCGTGAACAAGATGATTTATCTACATTTGATGCATCGACTCAAGGCTTACTTAAAATCTTATTAGGGAAAAATAATGGCTAAAATTTTGGTCACAGGTGGTGCGGGCTATATTGGCTCGCATACGTGCATAGAGCTATTAAATGCAGGGCATGAGGTGATTGTATTTGATAACCTTTCAAATAGCTCTGAAGAAGCCTTGCGTAGAGTGCAGAAACTCACCAATAAGAGTTTGGTTTTTATACAGGGAGATATCCGAAATCAATCTGAGTTAGATTTGGTCTTTCAAGATCATCAAATTGATGCTGTCATTCATTTTGCGGGTTTAAAAGCGGTTGGAGAAAGTCAGCAGATTCCATTAACTTATTTTGATAACAATATTACGGGTAGTATTCAGTTAACTAAGTCAATGGCAAAAGCAGGTGTGTTTAAATTAGTTTTTAGTTCATCTGCAACGGTTTATGATGAAGTGAATACTTCGCCACTAAATGAGGATATGTCAACAGGCATACCAAATAATAATTATGGTTATACCAAGCTAATTGTGGAACAATTATTACAAAAACTTGCACACGCTGACCAACGTTGGTCAATCGCATTATTGCGTTATTTTAATCCTGTTGGTGCACATAAGAGTGGTCAAATTGGAGAGGATCCTCAAGGGATTCCAAATAATTTAATGCCTTATGTCACACAAGTCGCTGTTGGACGACGAGAAAAGTTATCCATTTATGGCAATGACTATGACACTGTTGATGGAACAGGCGTTCGTGATTATATCCATGTTGTAGACTTGGCTAATGCCCATTTATGTGCATTAAGCAATCGCTTGTCAGCACAAGGTTGCCGAGTTTGGAATATTGGTACTGGAAATGGTTCATCAGTGCTACAGGTAAAAAATACTTTTGAACAGGTGAATGGCGTCTCGATTGCTTTTGAATTTGTGTCACGCCGTGCAGGCGATGTTGCAACTTCATTTGCGGATAACACTCGTGCACAATTAGAACTAGGTTGGAAACCGCAATATTCTTTGGAAGATATGTTGGCTGACAGTTGGAATTGGCAAAAACAGAATCCAAATGGTTATAACTGAATCATTTCAAAAAAAGGAGCAAATTGCTCCTTTTTTATTGATGGGCATTAGCCTTGAATCAATGTTGTTAATTCATCGACATAATGTTGCATTGGTTTTGGATTTTTGTCTGCGCGACTTTCGATATTCAGTCGAAGCAATGGCTCAGTATTCGATGCACGTACGTTTAAACGCCATGCGCCAAAATCGAGACTGACACCATCTGTACGGTCTACTTGTGGATTTTGGTCGGCATAATGATCAAAAATCTTTTGTACTGTTGCTTGTGTGTCTGCAACTTTAAAGTTGATTTCACCGCTACATGGGAACTTCGCAATCATATTCTCAACTAATGACGAAAGCGATTGTCCTGTTTCTGAGAGAAGGGCAATCGTCAGTAACCAAGGAATCATGCCACTATCGCAATAAGCAAAATCACGGAAATAGTGATGTGCACTCATTTCACCGCCGTATACTGCATTGTGTTCGCGCATCACATCTTTAATAAAAGCATGTCCTGATTTGGATTGAACTGCGATGCCTTGGTATTGTTCTACGATATCAAAGGTATTCCAAACTAGGCGTGGGTCATGCACAATTTTTTCGCCAGATT
>NZ_DJLC01000157.1:0-2981 GCF_002434875.1 Acinetobacter sp. UBA6526
ACCAACGGCTCTTTTGGCACATAAAACCGCATGTCCCAAACCTAATGGTTGCGGTTGGCGTACACTAATCACGGTAACATGCATCGGTAAAATATCTGTGATTTCTTTCAGTAAATCGAACTTCTTCTTTTGTTCTAATATCGTTTCAAGTTCAAAATTACGATCAAAATAGTTCTCAATCGATGCTTTTGATGAGTGAGTCACCAAAATGATCTGCTCAATGCCTGCTTCAACTGCTTCACGCACCACATATTCAATTGCTGGGCGATCAACCACAGTCACCATTTCTTTTGGAATTGATTTGCTCGCTGGTAAAAAACGAGTTCCAAGACCAGCGACAGGCAAAATTGCTTTCTTAATCATTTAATTTCTCAGTTTAATTCACTCTAACTTCATCACTACGCTTGTAGCCATCAACATAATATTCAAGCTGGGTTAATGCCCAATCAACGTCATGTTCGACCGCAGTCATTTGATTAATTCTATCAAAAATCAATTGAATTTCAGCTAATGGATAATGTTTCTCAAAAGACCGTAAAATACGAGTATGTTCTGTGTATTCTGTATTTTCTTGATCAATCAATAATTCCTCATACAGTTTTTCACCTGGACGCAATCCGCTATATGCAATTTCAATATCGCCATCTAAAGATCCAGCTTCACGTACAGTTAACCCGCTTAACTTGATCATTTGTCGAGCCAAATCTTGAATACGTACAGGCTCACCCATATCAAGCAGAAATACATCTCCTCCCGTCCCGAGTGCGCCTGCCTGAATCACCAACTGAGACGCTTCAGGAATCGTCATAAAATAACGTGTAACGTCTGGATGGGTTACGGTAATCGGTCCACCACGTGCAATTTGCTGCTTAAATAATGGTACAACAGAGCCTGAAGACCCAAGCACATTACCAAAACGAACAATACTAATTTGGGTATTGGGTTGTGTATCCGCAACTGCTTGGCAGTATAGTTCAGCCATTCGTTTTGAAGCACCCATCACATTGGTTGGACGTACAGCTTTGTCTGTAGAAATTAAAACAAAAGTCTCAACACCATTTTTAATAGCGGCATTCAGGCTATTTGCTGTACCAATCGAGTTGTTTTTCAATCCCGCGATTGGATTACACTCAACGAGTGGTACATGCTTATAAGCAGCTGCATGATAAACCGTCTGAATGTGGTACTGTTCAATAATGCGTTCTAGTTTTTGTTGGTCTTGTACTGTTCCTAAAATTGGAATAATTTCGCAATTCGCTGTCTGTCTCAACTCTTTTTCAATGTCATACAAAGCGAATTCTGTTAATTCATATAACACCAACATTTTAGGATTATTTTTGATGATCTGACGACATAATTCAGAACCAATAGAGCCGCCTGCACCTGTCACCATCACAATTTTATTTTGAATATTTTTTGCGAGTAGATGTGAAATAGGAGGAACTGGATCACGCCCCAACAAGTCAATAATATCAACTTCTTGGATATCTGAAATTTGAATTTCCCCATCAACCAGTTGAGTCAGTCCAGGTAATTCAGTAATTTTTAGATGCGCATTTTCAAACTGCTGAATAATTTCTGTCTTTCTTACGCGACCAACCGAAGGAAGTGCCAGTAAAATTTCCTCGATCCGATCTTTCTCAAACCGCTGTAATGCTTTTTCAACAGAATATACTTTTAAACCACCAACGATTTGGCCTTGTAATGATGCATAGTCATCTATAAAGAAAACTGGTAAATGATCATCTGAACGATGCAAGGCAGCGGCCATTTGTTGTCCAGCATCACCTGCACCATATATCGCAATACGTTTCCGACCAATTTCTGAATAAAATGAAGCCTTAATAATAAAACGGATAGAAGCTCGGCTAATCCAAACCCAAGCAAACATCATAAATCCAAACATAAATGGGATGGACATTGGAATATAAGCTTGTGTACACGTACTCAGGGTGTAGAGCGCGATCATGCTCAAGCTAACAGCGATCGCTAACTTAACAATAAATACTTCATTAAAGGTTCGAACAATAAAGCGGTAAACACCCGTGATTGCCAAACTCAAAATTGCAATTAAGGTGACAAGCAAAATCCCATGATCAATGCCTGGGATAATTTTGGCACCCAAATCAAACAAACGAATGACATAGCACAACCATAAGATCACTGGAAAAGCTAAAGCATCCAAGATAACAAGGAATATTTGCTTAAATAATCTTGGCGCAGAGGCAAATTGATGAATAATCTTTTTCACAATGATCTTCTAAACAACTCTTTAACAGTTTTATCTTTATAGACACTTCACTTTAAAAAGTCGAAATGCCTCATACATTTTTAATTCCATAATCAGGGATTAATTATAAACTCTGATTCTGGATATTACTCAATAATTTAATCATCAATTGCTTGTATCACGTTCTGAATAGCCACTACTGTTTTTGTAATACTATCTTCACTTAGTGTCGGATGTACCAAAAACATTAAACTTGTCTCACCAAGTTGCTGGGCATTTTCCAACCGCTCTTCAGGGCGCCACGGCGTATTATCAAAAGCGTGTTCCAAATACACCTCCGAACAAGAACCACTAAAGCAAGGCACATTTTGAGAATTAATCTCTTGCATGATTCTGTCCCGTGACCAACCTTCAGGTAATGCAGCCAAATTGACTTGTACATAGCATTTATAATACGCATGAACATAATCATTCGAAGGTAAGTGAACTGTAAAATATGGAGAATCGGCAAAAGTTTTTAGAATTTTTTCTGCATTCTCAGTTCGTTTCTGTGTCCACTCTGCCATACGTGTCAGTTGAATACGACCGATCACTGCCTGCATTTCCATCATACGCCAATTGGTTCCAAATGAATCATGTAACCAACGAAAACCTGACGGGTGTTGCTTGTTATAAACGCTGTCATAGCTTTTACCATGATCTTTATAAGACCACATTTTTTTCCAAAGCGCTTCATCATTCGTGGTGACCA
>NZ_DJLC01000236.1:0-127 GCF_002434875.1 Acinetobacter sp. UBA6526
CCTGAACCTGAACCTGAACCTGCTATGCAAGATCAGGATAGCCATCTCATGGTTTTTGATGCGGAAGCTGGTCAGCTGATTGGTTTAGAGCAGGCTGAATCTCAAACAGTAAGTTTTGATATTACTC
>NZ_DJLC01000236.1:441-16336 GCF_002434875.1 Acinetobacter sp. UBA6526
AAACAGTAAGTTTTGATATTACTCAGTCAGATGATGTACTCGTTTTTCCTGTTGAGGAAAATTCTCAGCAAGTTGTGCAGGACGATGAAACGAATCAATTAGTAGATCAGTCAGAAGCTACGATGCTTTTTGAACCTGAAATAGTTGAACCGCTTCTAGAAAAGGCTGTGGAACAGGTTGAATCATCGCAACAGCAAGATGTTGAGATAAATAACTTAATGCCACAAGATATTTTGAAGCTTCCAGTGCAGGTGCTCGAAGGTGAATGGAATTTAGAAAAGTGGGAATATTGGTTTAGAAATAGTGAACTTTCGCCAGCTGTTCAAGAGTTAGCCCAACATGGTGTGATGACAGGACAGATTGATGGTGCATCTGTATTTCATATTCCGCAAGAATATGAGGGAATGTTGACTCAGTTACAACATGCTTTAGAAAGTGCTTTGAAAGAAAATTGGATTAATACTCAATTTTCCGTGAAGTATGGGCAAGTTGATTCCACCACACCATTTGCGATGCAGGCTGTACGTAAGGAAAAAGCATTTCTTCGAGCAGTGAACTTGTTACAACAAGAACCAACGTTGAAAGGTTTAATTGAAACCTTTGATGCGGAATTACATAATATTCAGTTAAAACCGTAAACCAAAAGCAAAGGTGAAATCGTAATTTCCTTTGCTTTATATATGCTTATTGCTCTAATAAGTAGTCTGTAAGAACATCGCGCATTTCTTGAGGAATCGTGGTGCTCTTTCGATTCTCACGATCTACAAACACATGCACAAAATGACCTTGCGCTGCGGCTTGAGTTTGCCCTTGCTTAAAAATAGCGAGTTCATATCGAAGTGATGAATTTCCTACTTTGCCAATCGCTACTCCCACTTCAATGATTTCTGGAAACGACAGTTCCTGTTGAAAACTACAAGCAGAATCAACCACTAAACCAATAATTTTACTGTGATGAATATCGAAACCTGTTTTTTGAATCAGCAATGAATTGGCGGCGGTATCAAAATAGCTATAGTAAGTGACATTATTGACATGACCATAAATATCATTGTCTGCCCAGCGAGTCTGAATTGGAAAAAAGAACTTAAATTGTTCGCGGGTTTTTAAAATAGGTTTACTCATGCGTAAATCGCCTGATAAATGTTGAAAGCGTCCTGTTCTGTCATTTCTCTTGGATTATTTTGTAGTAGTCGAGTCTGTAACATTGCATCTTTTGCGAGTTGTGGAAGTTTAGCTTCAGGTACATCGAGCGCTTTTAATTTCAAAGTTAGACCACTTTGATCGAGATGGTTTTGCATATGATCAATGAATAGATCGCAGAGACCATCAGTGCAACCAGTACTTCTTGGATCCATGAGTTGCATCAATTCAGCATAGTATTGCTTTGCCTTTGGTGCATTAAATTTTAAAACTTCAACCAGTACTAATGCATTGGTATGACCGTGCGAAAGATGAAAATGCCCACCTAACGGATACGCGAGGGCATGTACTGCACCAACAGGTGCATTTGCAAAAGCTTGTCCTGCCAACATTGATCCCATCAACATATTTTGACGAGCTTCAAGATCACTTCCATCTTTTAAGACTTTTGCTAAGTTGTTGTTGAGCAGTTTTAAAGCATTCTTCGCCAGCATATCAGCATAAAAGTTCTTTTTAATATTTGAGGTATAAGCTTCAATTGCATGTACCATTGCATCAATTCCTGTTGCTGCTGTGATATGCGCCGGTAAGCCTTGGGTAAAAGTTGCATCTAAAATAGCGACATCCGCATATAAAACAGGTGAAACAACGCCCATTTTGGTTGTTGCGCCAGTTGTGACAATTGAGATCGGTGTGACTTCTGAACCTGTTCCTGCTGTTGTTGGAGCCAGCACAAGAGGCAAACGTGGTGCTTTAGCTTGGTTGACGCCGTAAATATCAGTTAAAGCCTGCTGTTGTTGTGGATGCGCGAGAAGGGCGATAATTTTCGCAACGTCCATTGAGCTACCGCCACCGAAACCGATAATGACATCAATTTTTTCTTGTTTTGCAAAATCGACTGCTTCTAAAACAATATGTTCTGGCGGATCGGCTTGAATATCTGAGTAAATAATATGCTCAAGACCAATTTGATTCAAAATATCAACAATTGGCCAGTGAAGTTGATGTTGGATCATGCCTGCATCAGTCACAATCAAGGCTTTATGATAGTTTTTTTTAGTTAAAATATTTTTAAGTTCTTGTATGGAACCAAGCCCCGAGATGATATTGGGAACAGTTTGAAATTGAAATGGGTTCATACATACATCCTTATGTTTTGAATTTGTTCACACTTTATAATTGATCAATTACATCATGAGATAAAATGTTAACAAACCCTAATAAATACAACATTTTTATATGAAGTGACTATAGGTTTCATTGTGCAAATAACTTAACATAAGACGCTGTAAAAAAGTGTAGATTTGAGGTGAATATGCCATCCAAAACGCCATATAAGGTGTTGTGTGTTTGTTTGGGAAATATCTGTCGTTCTCCCACGGCTGAGGCCATTCTTAAACATTATTGTGATGCGCATGGTTTAGATGTAATCGTAGACTCGGCAGGTACAAGTAACTATCACCCGAACAAAGCACCTGATATCCGTAGCCAAAAGCATGCTGCGCAACGTGGTTATGATCTTTCCACACTACGTGCAAGACAAATCACAGTTACAGATTTTACTGAATTTGATCTCATCCTTGCGATGGATCATGAAAACTTTGACGATATTCAGACTCTATTACGTAAAGCAATTCATCAGTATGGTACACATCAAATCCGAGCGAAAATCGCTTTGATGAGCGAACATGATCCAAATTTTAAGCAACAAGCCATTCCTGATCCATATTATGGTGGCGCTGATGGATTTGATCGGGTACTGGATCAGTGCGAGTCAAGTAGCCAAGCATGGGTTGAAGTTTTTAAACAACATTTGAATGTAGGGCAATAGGATTCTATTTACATGCATGTACAACAGCAGGTTCAGCTTAAAGCGTTAAATACTTTAAATCTTAATGCCATCGCTTCACATTATATCGAGATTCACCATCCAAATGATGTTGTTGATGCCTTAGCTTTCGCAGAACAACAATCTTTGAATGTTTTAGTGTTGTCTGGCGGTAGCAATGTGCTATTGCCCCAACATATTGATGCTTTAGTCCTGCATCTCAATATTCAGGGGGTTGACGTTATTGCCGAAGATGAGCGCAGCGTAACTGTTCAAGTTGGAGCAGGTCAGGTATGGCATGATTTTGTCTTATATAGTACGCAGCAGAATTGGTTTGGTTTGCAAAACCTTGCGTTGATTCCTGGCTTAGTTGGCGCATCGCCTGTGCAAAATATTGGTGCCTATGGTGTCGAAGTAGGTGAATTCATTGACTCGGTACAAGTATATGATCGTGTGCTAAAGCAATTTAGCTTGATCCTTGCTCAAGATTGCCATTTCTCTTATCGGCATAGTATTTTCAAAGATCATCCGAATCGATATATCATTGTTGCTGTGACTTTTAAATTATTAAAACATCCTGATTTGAAGTTGAATTATGGTGATTTAAAGCAAGCAGTGGGTGATCTCCTCACTGCTGAAAATTTGCAGAATCAAGTCATTCATATCCGTCAGAGCAAACTTCCAGATCCTAAAGAATTTCCAAATGTCGGGAGTTTCTTTAAAAATCCAATTGTTACGCAAAGTGACTTTGACAAAATTGCACAACAATTTCCAAACATTCCTCATTATCCGCAACCAAATAGCAATGTTAAAGTGGCTGCGGGTTGGCTGATTGACCAAACTGGATGGAAGGGTAAACAGTTGGGTTCTGTAGGTATGTTTCATAAGCAAGCATTGGTTTTAGTCAATTATGCTGATGCTACACTGAATGATGTTCGAAATACCTATCAAGCTGTACAAAGTGATGTAAAACAAAAGTTTAGTATTCGTTTAGAGCCTGAACCTGTGTTATATAATGAGCAGGGTTTAATTCAAGCTCACGGTGAATGAGGAGATTTATGGCTAAAGTACATTGGATGGTCAGTTTAGTACGAGTAATTACAATTTTATTCGTACTTTTAGGCTGTTTTGTGCTTTTTTTATATTCACCATTTTACTCACAGTTTGTCGTGAAAGGGTTGAATTATTTTGTTCCTGTAGATGTCAATGAAGTTGCTGCTGAAAGCCAAAAATCAGCAGCATTGAGTGAACATGAGACCTTAGAGCCTGGTTCAGATCTTTGGATTGCGCGGCAGGCTTATCTCAAATTGATGGAAAAAACTTTTCAGTCAGAAAAACCAGAAGATTTAAGATTGATACAAGCTCGTTATAAGTTGCTACAGCAGCTTATTAATGAAGAGCAAGAAAAAGAGAATGAAGAAGCTGAAAAACTTAACATTCCGATGATCAATCAACCAGCTGAACAAGACCAAGAAAGCTCAGCGGTAGCAGCAAGTACACCACTTGATTTTTTAAAGTGGAATACACCAGATAATCAGGCTTTGATGGAAAAATATGTTTCTTTTTTAGAAACATTTCCAATTGAACTACCTGTTGAAGATGCTGAAAAAGATGAAACTAATAAAGATTTAGTCGAAATCAAAAAAAATAAAGATGGTGTAATCGAGAGCAATAGCTCATCTAAGCCTTATGCAATTGTTGTGTTGGGTGGTGGTTTAACGCTCGGTGCAAATGGTAAAGACATCGTAGTAAATAATTACACTCGGTTACGCTTAGAAAAAACGCTTGAAGTTGAAGAGAAATATGATTTACCGATTGTGCTGAGTGGTGTCGAAGCACCATATATGCAGGCGTGGTTAAAAGAGCGTGGAATAGAGGCAAAATTACTTGAAAATCGAAGTATGAATACCTGCGAAAACTCAAGATTTAGCTCTTTATTACTTCAGAAAAAAGGTGGTGCGCCAACCGTGATCTTGATTACTGATGAATACCACATGCCTCGTACCCGTCGTTTATTTGCATTGAATGGAATAGAAACGGTGCCTGTAATCGCACCAATGCCAACGACTTTAACTCAATGGCGTCCAAGCGAGCAAAACTATGATCATAGCCGCCGTGCGAACTATGAAATGCTTGCTACGATTCGTGATATGTTGTTTGGATCAAGTGATTGTCGGGAGGTACCATAATGTCGAATATTCCTTTTTTAAATCCGACAATTTTAAAACAGCTTGATTTACCTGTTCCTAATCGTGAAACGACACCTCAAGTGCTCGAACCTTTAGATTTATCAAAAAAAAGTGAGGTTTCATTAGCGCTACAAGCTTATCGCAAACTTTATGGTTTGCATTTATTGGATTGTGAACATTGGCAAGGTTATGTAGAAATGCCTTTGTTTCGTCTCCATGTACAAGTATTTCAGCCAAAGCAACAAAAAATTCAAGGTACCGTTTGTTTATTACATGGTTATTTAGAGCATAGCGGAATTTATCAGCCGATTATCAAAGAAATATTAGATCAAGGTTTTAGTATTGTTACTTATGACCTTCCTGGGCATGGTTTAAGTAATGGTTCACCTGCGAGTATTCAGAATTTTGATCATTATCAACAAGTTTTACATGCTGTTTATGATGCAGTTAGAGGTGCAAAACAGTTACCTAAGCCGTGGTTAGGTATCGGGCAAAGTACAGGTGGTGCGATTTGGATGCACCATTTGTTAGAGTTTGCTGAACGCAGAGAAGACCCGATAGTTGATCGTGTTTTGTTACTTTCTCCCTTGATACGCCCTGCAAAAACAGCATGGTGGCATAATTCGGTTGGTTTGGGGATTATTCGTCGAATAAAAAGCCAAGTTCCGCGCCATTTCCGTCGTAATAACCATAATCCTGAATTTCTACGTTTTGTTCGCTTAAAAGACCCATTACAGCCACGGATGATGGGGATGGATTGGATTCTAGCAATGTCAAAATGGATGCTTGAAATGGAGCATCGGCCAGCGTGTAGAATTCCTGTTTGGTTAGCGCAAGGAGCGTTAGATCAAACTGTAGATTGGCGCTATAACATCGAATATATTCGCCGAAAATTTAGATTACAAACATTGTTGATGTTAGAAGAAGGTTCGCATCAATTGATTAATGAGCGTGCAGATATTCGTGCGGCATTAACTGGTTTAATCCCTGCATTTTTACATGCTAAACCAAATAACTATTATTATTAGACTACTTTTTAACTGAATATCAAAATGATAGAATCCCTAACATTATAAAAATTATCAATAAATTATATGTTGGGGTTGTCATGTCAAAATCGATAGCACAGATCATTTATGGTTTTTGCTTTATGAGTTTCTGTTATTCTGTCCATGCGCAAGAATTATATAAGTGCGTTACCAATCAAGGGACTTCGTATCAAAGTAGTCCTTGTTCATCTAAAGCAAGTCAAAAAATTGCATGTACTGGTTCTGCTGCTGATGGATTCAATGGAGAGTGTGAATCGCTTGAACAGCGACGTATGCAGGCAATTTCAAATGAAAAAAATGCATATACGCAAGATTTAGCGAGTAACAACACTAAAGTTTCAGCAAAGCGATCTGAATTTCAAAGAGCTATGGTACAGTTCCCAGAGTGTAAACAACGTATTATGTATATGGAGCGTCTGGCTCGTTATTCTAGTCATCCGACGCAGACCCTTGAAAATAATAGTCGATTATATGCTGCAAGAATTTGCACTGATGATGGGAGTGTTTATTTAAGTTGTAATGCAGCAACAAATACATTGCTTACTCAAACTAACCCGACATGTTCTTTGAAACGTAAGAGATAAATGTCTACAGGATTTATTTTCTAATCAACTCAATTCTCATTAGAAACTGAACAAATAATCTGAAAAAAGCCATTCTAAACGAATGGCTTTTTCTTTAATTAAAATTGATTCGCGTCAGCCAATTTCCACATACGATAATAAAAATTCTCATCATCATCTAAATTACCTTGCAGTAATTCATTGTCTTTAAGGAAGAAATGAATTTGTGCATAATTTTTGATTTCACGATCATTCATACGTTGGGCAAGATGGTGGGCTTTAATATCAGAAGGGTGATTTAAGCCTGCTGCTGCAATCATTTCAGACAAAGCATGTAACGTGTTTTTGTGAAAGCTAAACACACGTTCAGCTTTACTTGGAACATCAATTGCTTTTTGTCGGTCTTTATCTTGAGTAGCAACGCCAACAGGGCATTGGTTGGTATGACAACTTTGGGCTTGAATACATCCAACAGCGAACATAAATCCACGCGCAGAGTTCACCCAATCAGCGCCGAGTGCAAAGGTGCTCGCAATATCGAAGGCGCTAATGATTTTACCACTTGCACCGATTTTGACCTGACTGCGTAGACCAGCTCCAACTAAAGTGTTGTGCACAAAACGTAGCCCTTCTCTTAATGGAGTACCAATATAGTCACTAAATTCAATAGGTGCTGCACCCGTTCCACCTTCAGACCCATCCACAACAATAAAGTCAGGAATAATTTTTGTTTCTAGCATCGCTTTTACGATACTCATGAACTGCCAAGGTTGACCGATGCATAGTTTAAAACCAACTGGTTTACCACCAGAAAGCTCTCTTAGTTTTTGAATAAAATGCATCATTTCGATTGGGGTGTTGAAGCTTGGGTGCTTAGATGGAGAAATACAGTCATGGTCACGAGAAACACCACGAATTTGAGCAATTTCTTCGGTAATTTTATGTTTAGGTAAAATACCACCATGACCAGGTTTAGCACCTTGAGAAAGCTTAAGCTCAATCATTTTGATTTGAGGTTGTTTCGCTTGTGCCGCAAATTTTTCAGGATCAAATAGTCCTTCTGGTGTACGGCAGCCAAAGTATCCACTCGCAATTTGCCAAACGATATCGCCACCGTTTTCTAAATGATAGGGACTCAGACTTCCTTCACCTGTATCGTGGTAGAAATGTCCCAGTTTTGCACCTTTGTTCAAAGCGCGAATTGCATTGGCGCTCAAACTTCCAAAACTCATCGCTGAAATATTCAGAATAGAAGCACTATAAGGCTGGCTACATTGCAAATTGCCAATTTGAACTCGGAAGCTTGTTGGATCAGCAGGTGGGCAAGGGGCAATTGAGTGAACAATAAACCGATAATTTGGCTCATACACATCTATGATTGATCCAAAAGGTTTATCCGCATTTTCATTTTTTGCACGTTGATAAACGAGACTACGTTGCATACGTGAAAATGGTAATGCATCTTGATCTGCCTCAATAAAATATTGGCGAATTTCAGGGCGTACATCTTCAAAGAAAAAACGGAAATGTCCCAAGATTGGATAGTTTTTTAAGATGGAGTGTTTCTTTTGCAGTAAATCATGAAGACCAACAAGACTCAGTAGGCTAGTCACTAACCATAGCCCATTTAATAACGTATCTGAGATGAAATAATAAATGGTCTGTGGCGTATAAATTGTTTTAAACCAAGTAATTGTTAAAGCAATAAAAATACATAGGAACCAAACGGAATGTCTTGAAAAAAAGGTATTAAGTAATTTATGTCGTATAGCTTGTGCTGGACTAGCCATTGGCAAGGGATTCCTAAATTAAGTAATGGGTTCACGATGCCAAGAACGATCTATAACTACAAGTAATGAATTGTTAGATATGAGAATTATTCTCCATTTAAAAGTTTATCATTTGTTATATTCAGACCAATGTCGAGTTTAGGTTTAGTCTTATTTCTCTTCTAATATCAGCTTTACTTGAAGCATATGCAGATATGTAAGTGACTTCTAAAAGATTATAAAATTACATATAACATAATTTAATTATGTATTGCATAAATTAAATCTTTCTTGTAGCATGAATGTCATGGTTGAGAGCCAAAGCAAAAAACTGTATTTTTCACGTTTGCTTTGGTGAGCTCATGGAAGGAAAAGGCAGTACATGGATGCTTTTACATATTTATAAAAACACCTGTTACCTTTCCTAACAACGTGCACAAGCGTTAATCATGCTAGATGGTTTATGATGACTATAGTGATTGACATTGTGTTCAGCTTAAAACGGATGAATTTATCTAATATAAGATAAGGGAAACTAGATGGACATTTTAGATAACCCATTAGAACTATGTGGCTTTGCTTTTATTGAGTTTGTTTCGACGGAAAATGGATTAGATCAGATCTTTGAAACAATCGGTTTTACAAAAGTTGCAAAGCATAAATCTAAAAAAGTTTATTTATGGCGCCAAGGTAATATCAATATTATCTTGAATTATCAGCCAGAATCTTATGCTTCATTCTTCTACAAGGAACATGGTCCTTCGGCATGCGCAATGGGTTTTAGAACTCGTGATGCTGCGAAAGCATTCAAAAATGCAATCGAATTGGGCGCAGAGCCTATGTATTCACAAGCAGGGCCGATGGAGTTAAATATCCCTGCGATTAAAGGGATTGGTGGTATGCCAATTTTCCTTGTAGATCGTGATATTTATGAAAATGATTTTATTTTCTTTGACGATGTTGAAAAAAATCCGCGTGGCGCAGGTTTAAATGAAATCGACCATTTAACACATAATGTTTATAAAGGTCGTATGGATTACTGGGCGAATTTCTACGAGAAAATCTTTAATTTCCAAGAAATTCGTTACTTTGACATCAAAGGTGAATATACAGGTTTAACGTCTAAAGCGTTGACTGCACCAGACGGTATGATTCGTATTCCTCTCAATGAGGACTCTGATAAGGGCAATGGTCAGATTGCTGAATTCCTTGCTGATTTTAATGGTGAAGGCATCCAACATATCGCATTCATTACAGATGATTTAGTTTCAACGTGGGATAAGTTAAAAGGCTTAGGTCTTAAATTTATGACACCACCTCCAGAAACCTATTATGAAATGTTAAATGAGCGTTTACCTGAACATGGTGAGCCGACGGATGAGTTGAAGAAACGCGGCATTCTCTTGGATGGTAATACCAAAGAGGGCGAGAAAAAGCTGTTGTTACAGATATTCTCTGAAAATATGCTTGGGCCTGTATTCTTTGAATTTATTCAACGTAAAGATGATGATGGTTTTGGTGAAGGTAACTTCAAAGCGTTATTTGAATCAATTGAACGTGATCAAATCCGCCGTGGTGTGCTAGAAGCTAAGTAAGCAAATATCAAATCAAAAAAGCCAAGATCAATATCTTGGCTTTTTTATTGAATAAGAAAAATAATTAACGTGTTTTGATATATTGATTAATTGCGGCTACTTCGCGCTTAAATAGTTCTAGCTTTTCACTACCATCATGAACAGGTAGGAACATTTCACTATCTAGTGCAACGATACAAAATTCCATTGCTTGATGTGCATTAAAGATTGGTAGACCAACAGCATTGATCCCAACCAATAAATCACCTTTTGCAACAGCCATGCCTTGTCCCAAGATATTCTCTTTCAGAGCTAAAAACTCACCCCAGCTCGAAGGCTTAATTTGATAATGATTTTGAGCTGCTTTTTCCCATTCTGCTGACATTAAAGGTTGAATGACTGCTTCAGGTAAATAAGAGGCACAGACACGACCAGCGGCAGAATTCACCAAAGGCATGATTGAACCGACTTTGGTTACAATCGAAATAGGGTGGTTGGATTCAATAGATTGGACGACTAGAGGGCCTTTTGGAGACCATTTGCTAATTTGAATACCACAACCAATCTTACTTTGCAGATCATAAATCAGATGTTGTACAAGCTGTAAAACATCAGTGTGTTGAATACAATTTAAGCCTAAACGCCAAGCTTGATCTCCAAGCGCATACTGGCCAGCATCGAGTTGCTTTGCGTAATTCATGCGGATAAGACTCACTAAATAGCGATGCACTTTGGCTGGATGCATATCTAATTTGCTTGATAAGTCTTTTAAAATAATCGGTTTATTATGCTCTAAAAGCGCATTAAGTACAGATAAACCGACCTCGAGTGATTGAACGCCACCAGATAATTTTTCTTCAATCATTCACTAACCCTTAATCCGCATTTATCCAGTTGTATTTGTTTCAAGTAGATATTCAATGTTACACATGATGCCTGAGCATTTTTCAAAATAGAAATCATCTTTTTGAATGATGCAAATAGGCGAATTCTATAAGTATATAACGACTCAAAAATGAGTTTTTACTTTTGTTCATATAGCAGCAGAATACAACAAAAGTTTGCTTATTGATCATTCTTGAGCGATAAAAAATCGGCATTGAAGACAATCTGCTCCAATGCCGATGCGCTGAAAATGATTAAGCAGCAATTCGATTTCGAATCTGAATATCCATTGCTGCTTGAATGTCATAAAAAACCTTAAGCGGCAATGATGTATTCATCTTTGACAATACCATGCTGCGATGTTTTGACTATACTCCTAACTCTTCTTCATGAAGGAAATGAGTATGGTGAGGCGCACGTTTAGTACGACTCCATTCATCTAACATCTCGAGTTTCATTTCTTCAGTAATACGTGCAATTTTCGCATCTGCGTGAACATCATTATAAGTGAGTTCTAGGCGATGACCGTTTGGATCGAAGAAATAAATAGAGTGGAAAATACCGTGATTGGTTACGCCTAATACTTTCACACCATTTTCTTCTAAGTGTGTCTTTGCACGTAACAAAGCGTCTTGGTCTTCAACTTCAAAAGCAATATGTTGTACCCATTGCGGTGTATTCTCATCACGACCCATTTCAGGTTGCGTTGGCAGTTCAAAAAATGCCAGTACATTGCCTTGTCCTGCATCTAAGAATAAATGCATATAAGGATCAAAGGCTTTGGTTGAAGGAACGTGGTCTTCTGCAAATGCCAAGATGAAATCCATATTGAGCATTTTTTTGTACCACTCAACCGTTTCTTTGGCATCTTTACAGCGGTACGCGACGTGGTGAATTTTTTTAATTGCAAAGCTCATCATAAAACTCCTTTTTCTTTATTCCCAATCTGGTTGTTGTTCTGGTGCGGCATGTAAAAATGCTGGGATGCTAAGACAGTGTTGATAAATTGATTCAATCTTGGGAAATGGGCTTAAATCTACTTTGAAGCGTTTTGCGTTGTAGACTTGGGGAATCAAGCAACAGTCAGCAATTGTGGCTGAATTTCCGAAACAGAATTGACCATTTGAACGCTGCAATTGCACTTCAAGACTTTTAAAGCCTTCTAAAATCCAATGTTGATACCATTCGCTTTTTTGTTCGTTGGTTAAGCTCAGTTCATCTTGTAAGTATTTCAGCACTCTTAAATTGTTGAGTGGATGAATATCGCAAGCGATTGCTTGAGCAAAGGCACGAATTTTGGCACGCTCAATCAAATTTTTAGGCAATAAAGCTGTTGTTGGATAGCGTTCTTCCAAATATTCCAAAATGCTTAGAGATTGCAGCAAACTTTGCTCTTCATCAATCAGGGTTGGAACCAGCTGGCTTGGATTCAATACGCTATATTCAGCTTGCTGCTGTTCATTTTTAACCAAATGAACTGCTTGAGTTGCATAATCGAGACCTTTGAGATTCAAAGCGATCCGTACTCGATAAGCTGCGGAGCTACGAAAGTAACTATACAGTTTCATAGCTTGCTTCCTCTTTTTCAGTAAAGCGAAAGCTTTTTGCAGCTAAGACCTTATTTGAAACTTCGCCGAAGCCAACACGAATACCATTTTTTTCACAATAACCTTTCATGATGACACGGTCGCCGTCTTCTAAGAAGCCACGCTTTTCACCATTTGAAAGGGTTAATGGTTTGGTTGTATTCCACGTTAATTCAAGCAAGCTGCCATATGAGTTTTCAGTTGGACCTGAAATCGTACCAGATCCCATAAGATCACCAACTTGAACATTACAACCTGCAATGGTGTGATGAGTGAGTTGTTGAGCCATCGACCAATACATATATTTGAAGTTGGTTTCGCAGATCACATCAGTTTGTTGCGATTTAGGGCTTTGTACTTCTACGCTGAGATGAATGTCATAGCTATTCACAACGTTTTCTTCTAAGTAGCACAGTGGTTTTGGTTCTTGAGTTGGGCCTTTTACTTTAAATGGTTCAAGGGCTTCCATCGTAACAACCCAAGGCGAAATAGCGCTCGCAAAAGTTTTTGCATTGAAAGGGCCAAGAGGCACATATTCCCATTGTTGAATATCACGTGCTGACCAGTCATTGAGTAAAACCATACCGAAGATATGATCCCATGCATCTTCAATGGCAATTGGCTGACCCAGTTCAGTTGCTTTACCGACCACAAAAGCTGTTTCTAATTCAAAATCCAGCTTGCGTGTTGCAGAGAAAATTGGACGATCTTCATTTGGTAGTTTGATTTGTCCAGATGGGCGGATAATATCTTTACCGCTGACGATCACTGAGCTTGCACGACCATTATATCCGACAGGAAGTTCGCTCCAGTTTGGTAAAAGCGCATTCTTTGGATCTCTAAACATCGTACCTACATTCGTCGCATGTTCTTTAGACGAATAGAAATCGGTATAGCCAGGCACTTGTAGAGGTAAGTGTAAAGTTACCGTAGTTTGTTTAAAAAAAGCTTGTTGGCGTAATTCCGCATTATCACGAAGTGTTGGATTGTCCGCTGAAAGTAGACTTTGTAATGTTTGACGTACTTTTTGCCAGTTTGCTTTACCTGAATCGATAAATTTATTGAGTGTTGGCTGATCGAAATAGCGAATAGTTTCATCGAGTTGTAGTAAACCATGCGTTTCTAAAGCAGCAAGGTCAAGGACTAAATCACCAATTGCAACACCAACACGTTTGTTACCGTCAGGTGTTTCACTAAAAATACCATATGGCAAATTATGCATTGTGAAATCTGATAGAGCTTGAATCTCAACAAAAGAGCTTAAATTCTGTGCCATGATTTACTTTCCTTGTCTTTAATTCTATCTGGACGAAGCCATAAATTTTACTTTTCCCTCATCATCTTATTGAAAAATATGTAGATAATCTCAGTTGAGTAACAATATTTTCCTGTGATTAAGAAGAAGGATTAACCGTTATGAGTTCTATCATACTTAAATTTATTAATTACGCAATACATAATTTAATTACATATTTCATAATTATTGTTATTTGTTGAATTTTCTGCTTATATGCGCGGTTATGAGAAAAGTAAATTAATTATTTTTCGATCAACTATAGGCATTTTTGATTAATTTATGATATACGTAATTTAATACAAAAAAATTACGTGACAAGGATGAGAATAATCATATGTCAAAACCAGAGCAAGGAAATCTGAAACACGGTTTGAGCAATCGACACATCCAGCTTATCGCGCTAGGTGGTGCAATTGGTACAGGACTGTTTCTTGGTATTTCACAATCAATCAAGCTTGCAGGACCTTCAGTTATTTTAGGTTATGCAATCGCAGGCTTTATTGCATTTCTAATGATGCGTCAGTTAGGAGAAATGGTTGTACAAGAACCAGTAAGTGGTTCTTTTAGTCATTTCGCATACAAATACTGGGGTTCATTTGCAGGCTTTATGTCAGGCTGGAACTACTGGGTACTCAATGTTTTAGTGTGTATGGCCGAATTAAGTGCAATT
The DNA here is from genome assembly GCF_002434875.1 of Acinetobacter sp. UBA6526. Lineage (NCBI taxonomy): Bacteria > Pseudomonadati > Pseudomonadota > Gammaproteobacteria > Moraxellales > Moraxellaceae > Acinetobacter > Acinetobacter sp. UBA6526. Next base: position 14,995 of record NZ_DJLC01000236.1, read on the forward strand.
GGGCTTTATATACAATATTGGTGGCCAGAAATCCCGACATGGGCTTCAGCTTTAGCCTTCTTTATTTTGATTAACGGTATCAATTTATTACACGTCAAATTCTTTGGCGAAATGGAATTTTGGTTCTCTATTGTTAAAATTCTTGCAATTTTGGCGATGATTGCCTTCGGTTCATATTTACTTGCGACAGGAACAGCAGGACCTCAAGCAGGCATCAGCAATCTTTGGGCACTCGGTGGATTCTTTCCATTTGGTGTAGAAGGTTTAGTCATGGCAATGGCTGTGATCATTTTTGCTTTTGGTGGTATCGAACTATTTGGTATTACGGCTGCCGAAGCACGTGATCCTGACAAAACCTTACCTAAAGCTGTAAATCAAATTATTTATCGTATTTTGATTTTCTATATTGCGACATTGTTTGTTTTATTTGCACTTTTCCCATGGAATCAAATGGCAGAGGGCGGTAGTCCATTCGTGATGGTCTTTGCTTCATTAGACAGCCAAGGTGTTGCGACGCTTTTGAACTTTGTAATATTAACTGCTGCTGTGTCGGTTTATAACGGCACAAGTTATTGCAGCAGTCGTATGTTATTAGGTTTGGCTGAGCAAGGTAATGCACCTAAGTTTCTAAAGAAAATTAATAAGCGCGGTATTCCAACCAACGCCGTATATGTATCTGCTTTTGTGACGGTGCTTTGTGTACTGTTGAATTATGCGTTCCCTGATAAAGCCTTTGGCTTGCTAATGATGTTGGTGGTTGCAGCGATTGTAATTAACTGGATTGTTATTTCGTGGACACACTTGAAGTTCCGTAAGGCGATGTTAGCAGAAGGGCAAACGACTAAGTTTCCGAGTATTGCTTATCCATTTAGTAACTACCTTTGCATCGTATTCATGTTGTGTATTCTTGTAGTGATGTCATTGACTGCGGATATGCGTATTGCGGTGATGATGATTCCAGCTTGGATTCTGTGCTTAATGTTTGCTTATTACATGAAGCAACGTAAGTTGAAAAATGCACAACCAAGCGTTGCATATAATGCTGATGTATAAGCTATAGATTTTCACTCAAAATCTTGGATAGGACTGAGTTTATCCTCAGTCCTATTTTCTTTTTATCTTTTGTTATAAAAGAACGGTGGAAGTGATGACCGTTCAAGAAAGGACTTTTTAATGTTTCAACATATCCCACCTTATGCAGGCGATCCAATCCTCTCTTTAATGGAACAGTTTAATGCTGATTCTCGTGCTGAAAAGGTTAACCTGAGTATTGGTTTGTACTACAACGAAGACAGTATCGTTCCTCAGCTTGATACCATTATCGAAGCTCAAAAACGTATTG
>NZ_DJLC01000033.1:0-2496 GCF_002434875.1 Acinetobacter sp. UBA6526
AAACCATTTAGCCCTAAAGAGTTGGTTGCTCGAGTGCAAGCCGTTTTACGCCGTTTAGAGCGTAAAGCTGAACCTGAGCAAAATGACTTATTCCGTATTGATAAAGCGCAACAACGTATTTGGTATCAACAAAAAGCACTGACATTGACGCCAACAGAATTTCGCATTCTAGAATTGTTCTTAGAGCATTTGGGACAAGTGTATTCGCGTGCACAGTTACTCGACCATATTAATCCTGACAGTTTTGATGTTGCGGATCGCGTGATTGATAGTCATATCAAAAACCTTCGTCGTAAGATCTCTGAAGCGGCAGATACGGGTAACCGTCATGAGTGGATTCAGGCGGTTTATGGTGTGGGTTATCGCTTTGAATATCCTGATGAGTAAGTAACTTTGTTTTATCCTGTGGATAACCACAGTGTTATCCACAGAAAATGTGGATAGTTTCTTAAAACTTTTGTAGAAATTATCTACTTTTATGCTCTTTAGTTAAAAACAGCAGTTATCGATTTTTAAATATTACATTACTTTACAAAAGCTTATGGTAAGTGAAAAGGGCTGTTGAAGACATCTACATACCTTGGAAGTTATCCTCTGCATAAGCCTTATACGGTTTAATAAAGCGGTTCATCCCCAGTAGACAGATATTATTTCTTTAGGATTATGGATGAATGATGATAGGCGTATTGTTCTTAACGAGTTGCCAAATTTCATCCATATCCGAATTTGTAACAGCAATACAGCCTAATGTCCAATCCTTGCGCGGCATATATGAGGCGCTACTTGGAAATGAGGTTGCTTGCTTTGGGACAGTGCCATGAATCATCACATCGCCACCTGCAGATTGATTATGTTGTTTGGCATAAGTCGCATCATTTGCGTTGGGGTAGGAGATATGCAGTGACTTGTAGAATGCACTTTCTGAGTTACGCCAATCAATCGTATACGTTCCTTCAGGTGTTTTACCATCACCTTCAAATTGTTTGTGCCCATTTGGATCAAAGCCTAAGCGAATAGGATAGCTTCGGATAACTTCTTGTTGATATTTCAGTTGTAATAATCTTTGATCTTTAAACACCTCAATCGTGGTGACTGGTTTGGTTTTGTTTAAGCTTTCTATTTCTTGGGCTGAAAGGGCTTGATGTTTTGATACAAAAGTTGGAATAAACTTTTCATACTTATAAAAAGTAAATCCGCCCAAGATGACAATGATGATAGTTGCAACAACAAGCCCTAATTTCATATTGATCCTCGTAACTTAGGATGAGCAACTTACAGAAACTTCAGGTATATCACTTGGTAATGGTGCAGTGTCCTGTTCAGTTTCCAACTCTAGTTGTCGAGTATAGGGTTGATTAAGCAACTGGAATAAACGTTCAACCTCACTGAAATCCCCACGTTCGGCTTGTTCAATTGCTTTTTGCGCCATGTGATTACGTAAAATATAATGTGGATTGGCTTGTTGCATGGCTTGGTCTAATGCGACAGTATCTTGATGTTCACGAATCTGTTGATATTGATGCATAAACCCATCAAATTGACGTAAATCTAAGCAATCATCACGAAGTGCTTTATATTCTTGGTTTTGTAAACGAAGAAAGCTCTGAGTGTAGTCGAGTTGTTCTGTTTGCAAGATTCGCAAGAATGAAAAACTGCAATCTAAGCTATCCTTATGAAAATGAGGAAGCCCCATCTTTTGACATAAACCTTGTCCATAATGTTCTAAAAAAATAGGTTCGAACTGTTCTAAACATTTTGCTAAATCAAGTTTGAATTGTTCTTTTTGTTCAGCTTCAGCCAAAGGAATGAGATTGTTTAACCAAGTCCACAGATTCCAGTGGCCAACACTTGGCTGATTTTGATAGGTATAACGACCTTGGTAGTCTGAATGATTGTTGATCCAATTAGGTCGGAAACGCTCCATAAAACCATAAGGGCCAAAATCTAAAGTAGAACCTGTAATATTTAAGTTATCTGTATTCATCACACCATGTGCAAAACCGACCAATTGCCATTTTGCAATCATAATCGCAGTCCGTTCAATTACAGCTTGAGCAAATGCAAGCACAGGATTTTCAGCTTCTAGACATGCTGGATAATGCCATTCGATGCATTTCTGAGTAAATTCAGCCAATAGTTCAGGCGCATATTGGTTAATCCATTCAAAATGACCTAAGCGAATATGACAATCCGAAGTACGTAATAGCATGGCACCGAGTTCTAAGGTTTCACGTTGGACACCTTGGCTTGAGGTCGTAAAACCGACGGCATGACTTGATGCAACACCAAGTGCATTGAGTGCATGACCTGCCAGATATTCACGAATCACTGAGCGTAGTACTGCACGCCCATCTCCCATACGCGAGTAGGGGGTAGAACCTGCACCTTTAAGATGAAGATCAATCGTTTGACCTTGCGTATTGAGGATTTGTCCAATCAATAGGCCGCGACCATCGCCCAGTTGTCCTGCCCATTGCCCAAATTGATGTCCTGCAT
>NZ_DJLC01000033.1:2802-3284 GCF_002434875.1 Acinetobacter sp. UBA6526
TGCCCAAATTGATGTCCTGCATAAACCATAGCTAACGGTGGAAATTCAGCAAAGGTTTTTTGCCCACTACAAATTTCAACCCAGTTCGCTTTGTCTTCTTCACTCCATTGCAACTCATCCGCCAAAGCTTCATTGAAATGACCTGCTTTTGCACCACGCAAAGGGCTGGGTTGCTGTAGATGATAAAGCTTGGGATTCTGAGCGTTGTAGCGAGGATTGAATTGCATAACTGAAATATCTTGGGAGGTGACTGTTTTGACTATAACAAATTTTAAGCTGAGCAGCGATGAAGTCAGTGATAGCAAATATGTATCAGTAGGCATAAAAAAGGTCTCATTGTGAGACCTTTTTTTATATTGAGTTTATTCAGAAACAGGTGCTTTTTTAATATTACGCATCAATGTTTCTAAGCATTCACGATGATGAGCAAGTCTGTGTTCAAGCAATTGGAAATCAACTTTCAGTTTATGATCCATTTGATG
>NZ_DJLC01000062.1:0-16894 GCF_002434875.1 Acinetobacter sp. UBA6526
TACTGATCTCGATAAATTACTTCTAATTCTTTAGGAAACCAAACTAAATTTAGCCCGCGAGAAATTAGTAAGTCGATTTGTTCTTGTCCCAATATATTGGAAGCTTTCAACTTCATCTTATCTCTCACCACTCCCAATGTTTTTATAAATGTAAAATAGGGATTACTTTTTACTACGTTACACCCAATTAAATAAAATGTGTATTAGATAATAAAAAAATATTTATTTACTACCCAAATCAACTTTTTATTATTAGAAATTTATATACTTTTCGAATATATACCTAGACTTTACATCTAAATAATATAATTATTCAACCTGATAAAGGTGAATCGAATAAAAACTGTTACAAATTAAATAACATTGTTTGTATATTTGCTGTATTAGGATACAATTTATAAAAAAGCAACAATCATGGAACGTGATTGAATTAAGTCATACGAAATAGGATGCATCGCAATGACTGCTATGAATCAATATGGAACAAAACTAGAAATTACGACTCATTCAGAATGGTCCCAGCGTTTTTGGGATGATCTTGTGCCAGCTAAAGAACGGGTAAGTAAACACCCTCTATTCTTAGACATGGCAAATGGTACTTTAAGCCTTGAGTGTTTCCGTTCAGCACTTTTAAATTTTTATCCTTTGGTCGCTCATTTTCCGTCGTATATGGCTGGGGCTTTAGCAAAAGCGACAGCATTTTCGTTAGACGGTGTAACTGAGACTAGAGATTGGCTCATTCAAAATATTAAAGTGGAAGAGCGTCACTTGAACTGGTATCAGGATTGGGCTGGGGGATTCGGTTTAACAGTCGAAATGCTGAATGAAGTAAGACCTCCAGCAGCCATGAATGCAGTAAATCACTTTCTATGGGATGTGAATTTTCGTGGCACTTTAGCGGAAAGTATCGCAGCTACAAATCTCGCAATTGAATGGGCGACAGGTGACTGGACAATTCAAGTATATAAAGGTATACAGACATATACAGAGCACCCTGAAGTCAATATTAATAAAAGATCTTTAGCTTGGTTGCGAGCTCATGCACATTATGATGATTTACATCCATACGAAGCGATGGAACTTATCAAAAGATTGTGTGACAAAGATCCTGTATTGCAGAAAAAAGCGTTTAGAGCAGCTCAAGATGGTCTGGCATATTATGAATTGGCTTTGGATGAGTGCTATAAACTACAGCATAAGAATTAAAAGAATTTAAGGATAAAACTGTCACATAGTTGGGGGCTATGTGACAGTTTTTTTATGCTTACTCATCAAGGCAATGGTCGCATTTTTTCATCAAAATTTTCTATTAAAGGAAATGTTAATGGTTCTAAGTTCTGTAGATCATTTAAATAGGCTTCGAAATTTATAAGTATATTTTGTCGATTTTCATTTGAAATGTAAGGAACATGGTAAGCAATAAAGGGTGGTAGTACCTCAAAACCAGCGTAGGCAAGTGTTCCGCGTTGAATGGGAGATAGATATTCTGCAATTGAACCATGTATCGCATTTTCGCCAAACATATAATCGCGTCCACCTAAAGTGAAACATAGCATCGCTTTCTTACCAGCCATACCACCATGATTGTAAAAACGTTTTCCACCATAAAACAGACCAGAAACAAAAACACGATCAATCCAGCCTTTTAGGATAGCAGGTACAGATGTCCAATAAAGTGGAAAACTAAAGATGAGTAGGTCGGCACGTTTAATTTTTTCGATTTCAACTTGAATATCTGGTGCTAGGGAATTTTGCTTGTAAGCATGTCTTTGTTCTAAGGCATAGTTAAAATATTCAGGTTGGTTAAGGTTTGCAAAGTCATTCTGTGAGGCAATTGGATTAAAGTTCATCGCATATAAGTCTGAAACTTCAACGGTATGGCCTTGTTCTTCAAATACATGCTGAGCTTTATCTTTTAATGCAGCAGTGAAGGATTTTGATTCAGGATGTGCATGAACAATAAGAATATTCATAGATAGAATACCGTCGTAATTAATTTATTTGACTCCTAATACTATGCCGTAGTCGTAAAAACTGGCATAGTTCATGAACCGCCAGTTTTTACCATTTTATGCCAATTTAAATTCCAAGGAAGAAAAATGTCTGCTAAATTGCCTGGTACTTATGTCAATCTGTTAGTTGATGCGTTAAGGGCTAGAAATCTTTCAGTAGAGCAATTATTGGGTGACTTCGATATTGAAATGAAAGATATAGAAGCCCCATTTTGGTATGTAAATCTAAATGTTTTCAATGAATTAATTGATAGTTCGATCATTTTCACTGAGGATCAGTTGCTGATTATTCATATGGCGAAGTCTATGAAAGCTTCTTGCTATGGTCATGTTGGGGTTGCGGCTGTAGCTGCTGAAAATTTGTTGCAAGCAATCAAAATACTTGAAAAATTTATAGGACTACATTGCTCGGTATTCAAGCCTGTTTTAAAAATCAAAGAGAACAAAGCCTACATTTATTTTGATCAATCATTCATTTCAGAAAATCTAAGTAACAATGGATTATTATTTTCCATTTTAGGATTTGCCAGTTTAATTAAAGATTTGCTTAAAAGTGATATTAAAATTCAAGCCAATTTCACACAGGTTGATGTATTTTACTCTAGTAATATCAATCAATTGTTAGGTTTTGAGTCTCACTTTAGTCAAGAAAGTAATTGCTTGATATTCGATAAAGCGTTTTTAACCAATCAGTTGCCAACAGCAGATGAAATAGTTTTTAGGTTGCTAAAGGAACAATGTGAGCGTGATGTAAAACGACAAATCATAAAAAAAGAGAAGCTAAACAGCACGAAGATTTTAGTTAAAGAGTTACTTCACGGTTCTCAAGATTATAGTGTTAATTTGAACCAAGTAGCTCTAGAACTAAAAACATCTGTTAGAAGTTTGCAGCGTCAGCTTGCATCTGAAGAAACCTCATTTCAGATTGTGTTAGCTGAGGCTCGTAGAGAGCACGCTGAGAAATTGTTAAAAAGTACAAGGTTATCTATCCAAGAAATATCTAATATTTTAGGTTATGCAGATATTTCTCATTTCACAAGAGCATTTAAGAAGTGGGTAGGTTTAACACCTACAATCTATAGAAAAGCATAAGCTTTAATTTTGATTCAGTTAAATTTTCTCAGTTAAAAGAACAGATTAGCCCTTTATTTTGAATGCTATCTGTTCTGAAAATTAGACAAAACGCTTTTTTCTTAAACTTATAATGCCTTCAGCTACGAGTGCACAAACCGCTAACCAAATTCCGATATAAGTCGGCCATTCTGCTGGCTTGATTGTTTCGCCAAGCAAGATAGAAACCATCAATAATAATACTGGCTCAACATATACTAGAAGACCAAAAAGGCTAAGATTGAGATGAGGAGCCGAAAGAGATTGGAATCCTAAAGCTAGTGCGCTGATGAGTCCTAGACCTAAAATCAGCCAAAGCGTGTCAAAAATAGAGCCTAATTCACCTAAAAAAACTCCACCTTGTAATATGAAAAAGAAACTGATTGGTAGGCTGAACACCATATCAAACCAAACGCCACCAATATTATTGGTATTGGTCTTTTGCCTTAACCAAAAGTAAACTGGATAGCCTAAACAAATGAATAAAGTTGGCCATGTTAATGTTTTTGATATAACCAGCATATTAATAATGCCAAGTATTGCAAAAAAGCAGGATAACTTTTGTAATCGTGACATTTTGTCTTTAAATGCTATACGACCCAAAATCACCATAGTAATTGGCATGATAAAATAGCCTAAGGAAACATCAAGCCCATAGCCATTGCTAGGTGCCCACATAAATAACCAAAGCTGTATTCCAATCAAAAAAGACGATAAAAAACGAGTTAAAAAGAAGTAGCGTTCGTTGTGTAGGCGTTTGTAAATAGTGATGACTTGCGACCAATTTCCTTGAACAATAATGAAAAGTGTCAGACATGGTAATGTGAGTAATATACGCCAACCGTAGATTTCATTTCCTTGTAATGAATGGAGTAGGGTGGTATATGCAAACATTAATGCAAATAATAAAGAGGCAATTACATTAAATGTTATGCCAAGAACTGTATTTGATTGAGTATGCATAGATCTGTACTAATTGAATTATTTAAACGATATTTTATTTCAGTTTGATTGATAATTAGGCTCTAATTTCTTAAGATAAATGAGAAAATTTCTCATGGTGCTGAGTAATATGGTTTTAGATAAATTCGATTATTCATTGCTGAAACTGCTTCAAAAGGATTGCTTGATTCCATTACGTGAATTAGCAGAAGCTGTGCATTTATCAACGGCTTCGGTGCAACGGCGTATTCAAAAGTTGCGTGAAAACAGTTATATCGTTGGAAATGTTGCCGTACTTGATCCAGATCAACTTAATCAAGTGATCACAGTTATCGTCGAAGTTAGGCTTAATAAAACGCACAATACAGATCTTGATGTAATTAAAGAAAGTTTTTCTAGTTCGGAGATACAACAATGTTATTACGTCACTGGTGATGCAGATTTTATGCTTGTTTTATTAGTACCAAATATGAAGCGCTTTCAGGAGGTTTGTGATGAATTATTTCACAATAATTCTAATGTCGAATGGTTTAAGACAACGGTTGTATTGGATCGGGTAAAAGTATCTTTAGATGTTCCTAATATAAATTTTGAAAGTTAAGGAACAAAGATTTGGTCATAAGCTAGATACAGTGTTGTGTAGGCTACAGTCTCAAATATTCTATTTAACATAAAATGAAGTTATGCGACTTCAGAATGACTACTTATATATTTAAAAATCATAATTTTAAGTTATTATAGTTTTCATTGTTTTTAGAATATTTAGTAATGACTGAACCGAAAAAAATTTGCGGCATCGTAATGCCTATTTCCACAATCGATGGATGTGATGAAAGCCATTGGAGTGATGTATACGAGATTCTAAAAGATGCTATATCCTTAGCTGATTATGAAGGAAATCTTGTAAGTTTTGCAGATGATGTTGGCATCATACAAAAACGGATAATTCAAAATTTGTATGATAATCCTATCGTTGTCTGTGATGTCAGTTGTAAAAATCCAAATGTTATGTTTGAGTTAGGTATGCGGTTAGCATTTGATAAACCTACTATTATTGTTAAAGATGATGTAACTACATACTCATTTGATACTTCTCCTATTGAACATTTAGAGTATCCACGAGATTTGAGATTTTCAAAAATTGTAGAATTTAAAAATAAACTTGCTCATAAAATTAAGGTTATTTCACAACAGGCTCAAACAACATCAGCATATAGTCCTTTCCTACAACATTTTGGTCAATTTAAAGTTGCAAAGCTTGATCAAAAAGAAGTTTCAGGACAAGAATATATTATTGATGAGTTAAGAAGCATTAAAGCGTCTATGGCACGGCTAGATCGAAGAAATAATCCAGTATCGTCAAAGAATTGGTATAAAAATTCTATGATAGAGGATGATTTTGATATATGTTTATCTGAGATTTCAGAAGATAATTTAATAAAACTTCAAAAGCTTTTAGCTTCAGTAGAGTTTAAAGATCAAATTAAAGATTATGAAATTCGATCTTTAGGTGGTGATCATAGACATTTGGTTTTAGATTTATTTGATGAAGCTAATTACTCAGAAATAAAAAATAGAATTGAGAGTGTAATTGGAATGAAAATCTTTTCCAAAAAACATATAAATACAAAGTTTAGCGCATAAAAAAGAGTCCACGTTATCTAATGGTGGACTCTAGTCTCAAATTTGGGACTTTTACCTTATTTCAAAACAATAATAACTTCACCAACCCCCAATTTATAATATGCGGGAAACGATAGGCGATATTTGCCTCATGTACCCAGACATTGAAGTCATAGCCACGCAGACTTGCGTAGGCTCGACTAATACGCAAGTCGAGTAGCGGTCTGATTTCTGCATAACTTATATTATGTTCATTAGGATACTCAGTAACGTGATGTATAATCGCAGATCATCACGTTACTGAGCTGTGGCAACAAACAGTGTTGTGTAGGCCACAGTCTTGGATATCTTATTTAACATAATATACATTATACGAAGTAATGTAATTCAACCATTTGATATATAAGAACTTATTATTCTTCGCTGACCTTGATATCTTTAAGAACTGGCTTTGGCGGTGTGCATGTAAAATCAAATTCGAACTCAAGATCAAATAAAAAGTTGTTCTTTTGCATCTTTGGCTTCCATATTTGATTCAGGAAATGGAATGGCTGCATGAATGTTTAAATTATCTTATGGCGTTGGAACACCTTTGTTTATGCCATAGAAAAAACTAAATGATGCAAAATTAAGGTTGGTTGACTAATGTTTAATACGGTCAAAATTAGTTGCTGTCAGTTTTTTTAAACCTTCACATATGCAGGATTTGTATCAGTTTCAGTGTATTATGAGACAAGATCTATCATTTAATTCACTCAAGTATGTCAAATCCGCTGTCTGGGAATGCTCAAGTTGGCACAGTATCTTCTTTTTCCGAGCTTATAGAAACAAGTTTTCATGGAGATATGAATGCTATTTGCTGGTCAAGATACTTGGTTGGTGATTTTCAAGAAATTGTTAATAAACTTGATCTTAAAGAAGATATTACTGAAGTTTCTGAGGAAGATCTTTTAGAATTAAAGCTTTCAGAAGATGGTAATTTAGCAAGAGAAATTATTTTAAAAGATATACATTATCTTACTGATTTCGGAGCCTCACCTTCTTTAAATTTACTCAAATGTTACGAACGTGATAACGAGTTAGATTTCATTTCTACTGATGTATATTCATACCATATTGATCGATCACCAATAGAAACAGACACTTTTTTATGCACCTATTACGGTGCTGCAAGCGATATTATTCCTAATAGTCAGGTTCAACAAAAAGTTTGTATAGCTGAGATTAGAAATAAACTTAAGGCATTATATGATGGCCCTGAAGCTGAATTTGAAAACTTCCTAAAGGAAAATTTTTTTGATTTGCATTATCAGCCTAAACCAGATGCAAAACCGATAAATTTAGGTCTAGGAAATCTTTGGCGGTTGGCTGTTGATCATCCTACTCAACACGTATTACCTTGTGTTCATAGAGCACCAATGGAAAATAACGGTGAATATAGGCTACTACTGATTTGTTAAATGTTGATGATAAGTCAAAGATTGCTTGCTTATTGATGTATTGTTAATGATTTTTATCAATATAAACAATTATTTAAACAACTTCTGTCTGCCCAACTTGATGATAAGCACGATTAAAGTAAACTAGGCTTTGATCATGAAGATTCTGTTTTATCGCTACAATCCGACACATAAAAATACTATGTGTTCCAATTTCCTGAATTTGATCAATTTCACAATCAAAACTTACTAAAGCATCATCTAAAACTGGCGCACCAGTTTCTAATTCAGTCCAAATGCCATGTTTAAATCGTTCTTCTGGACTTAATCTTGAAGAAAATACTTTAGACATGTGCTCATGGTGAGCGGCTAATACATTAACGGTGAGTATTTTATTGTCGACAAAGTGAACATGTGAGCTAGAAGCAAGATTCATACACACCAATAATGTTGGAGGTGTATCTGTCACGCTGCACACAGCGGATGCAGTGAAACCGTAACGACCAGACATGCCTGCAGTAGTCACGACACTTACTGCACTTGTTAACAAAGACATTGCATTTCTAAAGTCAGTTGCTTCAATCATCACATTGTTCCTAAATTGAATCGTATCTTTTTCAAATTTAGCGATACGATTACTTCATGTTACATCATTTAAATAAGAGCTATTAAAGCTTATTTTGTCTAAGTTATGCATAGAGTTAAGCATTTGATTATATGTATCAAATACTTAACTATTTACGCACTTAGAGGTTAAGTTAATTGCCCAATAGCTCTTTACGGACAATCTCTGCACCAGCACTCAAGGCATTTAATTTACCTCTCGCAACGTCACGAGACAACGGCGCCATGCCACAGTTTGTACAAGGATAAAGCTTATCCGCATCTACAAATTGAAGTGCTTTTCTCAAAGTATTTGCAACTTCTTCTGGTGTTTCAATAGTATTGGTTGCTACATCAATCGCCCCAACCATCACCTTTTTACCTCGGATGAGTTCAAGTAGATCGATTGGCACGCGTGAATTGTGACATTCTAACGAGATCAGGTCGATATTAGATTGTTGTAGCTTCGGAAAAGCTTCTTCATATTGACGCCATTCAGAACCAAGAGTTTTCTTCCAATCTGTATTAGCTTTGATACCATAACCATAGCAAATATGAACCGCAGTTTCACACTTTAGGCCTTCAATCGCTCTTTCTAAAGTTGCGATTCCCCAATCGTTCACTTCATCAAAGAACACGTTAAATGCTGGCTCATCAAACTGGATAATATCAACACCAGCAGCTTCTAATTCACGAGCCTCCTGATTCAGGATCTTCGCGAATTCCCAAGCTAGTTTTTCACGACTTTTATAGTGACCATCATAAAGCGTGTCAATCATAGTCATAGGCCCAGGAAGCGCCCATTTAATCGGTTGATTGGTTTGTTGACGTAAAAACTTAGCATCTTCAACAAAAACAGGCTTTTGGCGAGATACATCACCTACAACTGATGGAACGCTAGCATCATAACGATTACGGATTCTTACAGTTTCGCGCTTTTCAAAGTCTACACCATTGAGATGTTCAATAAAGGTCGTAACAAAATGCTGACGGGTTTGCTCACCATCGCTGACAATATCAATACCAGCATGTAATTGCTCTTGTAATGACAATCGTAGTGCATCTTGTTTGCCTTCAATCAACTGCTCTCCTTCTAATTTCCAAGGAGACCAAAGTTTTTCAGGTTCAGCTAACCAAGATGGTTTTGGTAGGCTGCCAGCAGTTGAAGTCGGTAATAATCGTTTCATAATAAAAATCTTGTCTATACTAAGTTATACAACAGCGTAATTTGCAGCCCATTGATCAAGGATATTTTGATACCGTTTGATGAACTGCTCTTCTGTAAATTTGCCTTGCTTCACAGCCAATTGGCTACGCTCTTCGCGGTCGTAAACAATTCGTGTTAATGAGTAATCTTGATGTTTCAAGCTTGGTTGATAACATTTACCTGCTGGAGAATTTGTATTGTAAATCTCTGGGCGGTAAATCTTTTGGAAGCTTTCCATTGTGCTGATGGTACTGATCAGTTCAAGATCGGTGTAATCATTGAGCAAATCACCACGGAAATAAAATGCTAAAGGTGCAACGCTATTTGCAGGCATGAAATAACGCACTTCTAAGCCCATTTTTGCAAAATACTCATCTGTTAATGAATATGCATCTTGCTCATACTCAACACCGAGTATTGGGTGTTGGTTTGCAGTTCGATGATAAGTCTTCGTCGTTGAAACGCTGAGACAAATAACTGGTGCTTTATTAAAGTTGTTGTTATAAGTTTCTGAGTTTACAAATGATTGGAAAATCTTACCGTGTAGCTCGCCATAGTTTTCAGGCGTGCTAAATGTCGCTTGATCTTTGTTATGCTCTAGCAGTAATACGCTAAAATCATAATCACGAACATAAGATGAAAAATTATTGCCAACGATACCATCGATGCGTTTATTGGTTTTTCGATCAAGAATATTTGTTTTTAATATTTCGATTGTCGGGAATGTCTCTCCCTTGCCTTCTACATCTATATCTACTGAAATAATTTCAAGCTCAAGTGCATAACGATCAGCATTTGGGTTGTCCCAATGTGCTAACGAATTGAAACGGTTATTAATCATTTGTAGTGTATTACGCAAGTTTTCTTGACGACTTGCCCCTCTCGCTAAATTCGCGAAGTTTGTTGTGATACGCGTATTGTTTGACGGATGATAGTTTTCATCGAAACAAATGCTTTTTATCGTAAATGCAAACTCTTTACTCATTTTGATCTACTACCTAATGTCTGAGAGATAACTTAAATTTCTTGTTGTAATTTATACCCGAATCAATACATGAATAAAAATGATATTGTCTCAGTCAAAGATGAATGAAATTCATGATGTGAAATTTATTAATAGAACGTGAAAAGTGGAGCATTTTTTTAATTGATTTATGGAAGATAAGTTATGAGCAAAGAATGATTATTTTCTACGACGATTTATAACTAGAATTTTTTATTGTGAATGAGATAGTTTTTAAAGCCATTAAAACTCATTTTATTTTAACGGCTTAATTTTCTAGTTTAGTTGGTCTTTAGAATTGGTCCAGATGTCTGTGCATCGGAATCATGCCAAACACTTTCATTTTGGTGTTTAGGATCCCCTTCTAGCTTGAAAGTAATAAAGCCTTGTTTAAATATTAATCCACCATCACTCGTTTTGGCTTTTACCTCCTGCCCGTTGACCCAAACCTTTTGATTATGATCAACGTGAATTTTTGCTACTGTTTGGCCTGTATTTGAATTTTTTGCAGTCCAAATTCCAGTATAAGAGTTTGTATTTATTACTGTATTATTTAAAAATCCAGCTTTTGCATTCTCTGCTTTAGATTTATTGATGTCACAACCTTGCGTCTCAGAAACTTGCGTACATCCAGAGCGTTCAAGTTTAGCTCTATATTTCGCATCAATGGCATAGGCTGGATTTATCATGCATAGCGTAGTTAAACCGATAGACGTTGTTAAGATAATTTTCTTCATTGTATAAATACCTTTTAGAGTTATTCGTGATGTTATCTTTTATAAATTGATTAAGTTATTTGCTTTGCGCGATTTGATTTTAACATCCCTTCACTCATAAATAATGAATATCTTACTTTAAGGTTTTTTTTAAGTTTCTTATGGATAAAAAAACTGTCTGAGCGAAACACTCAGACAGTTTTAAACAGATTAAAGCTGAGTTTTTTAGAAGTTAACAGTCCAAGATAGTTGAGCTGTTCTCGGTGCGCCGAGGAATAAATAATCATCGCCAAAGAAACTACCTGCATCACGCCAGTATTTTTTATTAAAAAGATTATCTACATTGAGTCTTAACGTATTTTCATAGCCATAAGCATTGAAGTTGTAAGCTGCACCAGCATCAAAGACACTATAACCAGAAACTTTTACTGTTCCTGTCTTATTGGCATATTTACTACTACTGTATCGCATCCCCGCTAATAGACGTAAGCCTTCAAACTGCGGAACTTGATAAGAAAGATGCGTGGCAAAGCGTACTTTAGGTACATTTTGTGTTTGATGACCTTGATAGTTTATTACGTCTAAGTCTTTCAAACGCGAACGTGTCAATGCCAGCGTCGAGCTAATATCTAAGTTTTGACCTACGCGCCCTTGTAGACCCAACTCTAAACCAAGATTATTTTGCTTACCTTCTGAGACAAAATCACCCATCGTATTGGTATATTGATGATCTTGTCTTAGGTCAAATAATGCCGCAGTGAAGAGCAAAGACTGCCATTCTTGTTTTACGCCTAATTCAAATTGTTTAGAACGGAGTGGTGCTAAGGTTGCGTATGCATTATTTGCAAACCACGGCGCTTGGGCGCCATCACTTAAACCTTTGGCGTAGGAAGCATATAGATGAGTGTGTTCCCAAGGCTGATACATCACGGCGAACTGTGGTAAGAAGCGATTTAAATCCGTGTCACGAATAGTACTACCCTCAGCATCAAATGCTTTTTCATTTAAATGCAACAGTTTTCCACCTACTAGCATAGACCATTCGCGATTAAAGTCGATTTGATCAAGTAGGTTCAAAGCAGTTTGTTGGCTATCTAATGATTTATAATGCTTACCTAGTGATCTATTAACTGGTGCGTAAGTAATAGGATCATTATAGATATTTCCTGTTCCTACCAGAATCATACTCTTGACACTTTCATATTGTGCATGTCGTTTATAGGTATGAGATAACTCGACATTTAAGCTATGCTGTAATGTCCCTGTTGCAAATTTGCCGTTTAATCCTGTTTTAAATTGATTTGTTAAATAACTATCATCTGGGCTACGGAAATCGTAAATATCATAGTTACCATTTTTATCAAAAGTGCCATCGAAGCCGAAACCCCACGGGAATGCTGAATAGTCATCAACGACCACACTGCTTTGCGAAGCAGATAAGTTTGCTGTCCAATCATCATTGATACGATGAGTATATTTTAAACTCGTATTCAGACTTTCATTAGTAACGGGTTTACTCCAACTTTGGTGACCAAGTAAGCGATCCCATTCGACACCAGTAGGAACAGTTTTTCCATCAAGTAGTTGATAACCCGGAACTGAGCGCTGACGTTGGCGTTGTGACTCAATATCAAACTCTAATTTAGAGCGATCAGAAAGATTCCAATCAAAAGCAATCGAACCGAATAAACGTTGCCCATTTGTATGTTCTACATATGGATGAATTTCTTCTTTCGCGATATTTACACGATAACCAAACTGTTGATTTTGTCCGAATAAGCCACCTAGATCTGTTGCAACACGATAACCACCCTGACTATCTGTTTCTAAAGTGAGAGCACGAATATCTTTAGGACGTTTAGTAACATAGTTTACAACACCAGCTGGTGTAGACATACCGCTCTGAATCGCACTAATCCCTTTTAAAATTTCAACTTGTTCTTTATTTTCGAGGGCGACGTTTTGTTCACCACGAATTAAGTTCCCATTCAATAAATAGCTTGAACCAGCATTTAAGGCAAAACCACGCATCATGAAATTTGAATAGTAGCCAATCGGTGCATAGCCATCACCTACTGCTGCATCATTTTTCACGATGTCAGTTAATGTTTTGGCATGTTGATCAGCAATTTGTGTTGCTGTAGTCGTGTTGATTGATGCTGGAATTTCAGCAAGATTTTGTTGAGTAAATCCTGATAAATTCACTGTAGGTGCATAATAAGCGGATTGTGAGGCTTGAGCAGTGAGTTTGATGGTTTCGAGCTGTTGAATATCATTTTCAGCTTCAGCATGTGCCGCAATTGAGCTAAGTCCCAAGCAAGAAAATGAACCAACAGCCAACAGTGCTTTTTGTAAATGAGAAAATGAAAATGGATATATATTCACAGTAGTCGCCTAACCCCAAAAGAAAATCATATAGCTTGAATTTTTCGCGCATGAGTATTCACAATTTTTGTTATTTGAACAAGCATCTTCTATGACATATTTCAGCGATGTAGATCTTCAATCTCGCCATGAATTTAGCCATATATTGAAGATTTTTTGCTTAATCAATAAAGGATTCTATATTTTTGTTTTGTATATAACTGATTTTTCATAGGCTTCCTGTCATTTGATACTCTCGCTAATGCCTATTTCACAGTCAAAACGATCTGCAAGTACCTCGGCTGTGATTAATATTTTTCCGATAAAGCAATAGTCTGACAATTACAAAGCATGCTAATATTTTCAAACTGACAATCCATCATGTCAAAAAATAAAAGGTATTGGTTATGCTAAAAATGCAACAAATTAAAATCACCCAAGAATTTAATGCACCTGTAGAGAAAGTTTTTGCGGTGCTTAGCGAACATGAAAACTTAAATAAGCTTTTCGCACCAGCAAAAGTAACGCGCTTGAGTGATGGTAAAGATGCTCGAAATGGCGTTGGCTCTGCACGTAAACTGTCTATTCCTTTAGCCCCCTCATTTGTTGAAACGAACTTAGTTTATAAAGAAAATGAACTGATCGAATATGCTATTACGAGTGGTATTTCACCAATTAAAGCACATCGCGGTGTAATGAAATTTAGTGATCTCGGAAATAATCGTAGTCGTTTGGACTATACGATTAGCTTTAAAGGTCGTGTGCCATTTATTGGTCCAATTATCAAATTGGCATTACAAAATGGTGTGAGCCGTGGACTTAAAAAACTAAAAGTGTAAGTTTTTTTAAAGAAAGATAAATTTCTCTAATCTTTCAAACCAACTCCCCAATTTTTATTGTGGGAGTTGGTGTTAGAAGTCTTGGTTAACTTTTCTTTGAAAATGGTTGTCAACAATAACATTTAGTTCATTTTTACGATAAATTAGCATAATAGAATGATTTTATTTAGGGAAAAGGATGACACTGAAGCAGTTAAAAGCATTTCTAGCACTCGCACGTACTTTAAATTACGCCAATGCTTCGCTTGAACTGCACTTGAGTCAGTCCGCTTTGAGCTTAAGTATAAAAAGTCTAGAAGATGAATTGGGCGGAAAGCTCTTTAATCGTAATACACGCCGTGTAGAACTCACACAAGAAGGTAAATCACTTATTCCTTATGCTAAAAAGCTGTTGGCAAATTGGGATGAAATGGAAAATGACGTTAAACAACGGTTTAAACTGAATCGAGGAACGCTGAGTATCGCATCAATGCCTTTTGTAACCCATGCGATTTTACCAGAAGTTATCCATGCTTTTTTGATACAACACCCCAATCTTAATTTCTCCATCCATGACATTCCAAATGAAACAATCATTGAAAAAGTTCAGGATGGTATTTTTGAAATAGGCATTTGTTTTGAGCCTGATTTGAGTGAAGGTTTGGAATTTAAGGCTCTATTTGAAGAAGACTTTTTAGCGCTATTGCCGAAGTCGCATCCTCTCGCTAGTTCGAGCGCTATTACTTGGCAACAGCTTTTTTCTAATCCATTTGTTACCTTACAAAAGCCTTCGATTGTTCGTTATTTAATTGAGCAGAACTGCCTGAGAAATGAAATGACACTTGATTTGAAAGTAGAATGTCATCAAATCTCTTCTTTATCGAGTTTTGTGGCACATGGTATCGGGGTAAGTGCGATCCCTCGACATTTTGCCAAACACATCGATCAACAGCAGAATGTTCTGCTTGAGCTTGAATCAGAAACGATCCATAAAACAGTGGGTATTGTTTATAAAAAGAATTTTGAAATGTCGAATATTTCAGAGCAATTCATAGATGCCTTACTACAGCATAAATTTTAAAAATTAAATTATTTTGCCGATAATTTTTAGGGTATTCAGTCTAATTTAATTTTTATTAATATAAATCAATTTTTTATTTAATTGTTTGCTACATGGTATTTCATTTAAAACTATCATTTATTAATTTTCCTCATTAATCCTTTAAAAAAATCAACTTCTACATCAAAAAGCGAAGTGCTAATAATAAAAATGCTAAGGGATAATAGGAAAACAACAGAATGAATAAAGTTTATAGCAATGCAGAGGAAGCCCTCAAAGGGATTGTTTTCGATCATCAGACACTTGCTGTTGGCGGTTTTGGATTGTGTGGAATACCAGAAAAACTGATAACCGCAGTAAAGCAAAGTGGTGTCAAAGGACTTACGTGTATTTCTAACAATGCTGGCGTTGATGATTTCGGTTTAGGTATTTTACTACAAACCAGACAGATCAAAAAAATGATCTCCTCTTATGTTGGTGAAAACAAAGAGTTTGAACGCCAGTATCTTAATGGTGAGCTAGAAGTTGAACTTACACCACAAGGAACTTTAGCGGAAAAACTACGCGCTGGCGGTGCAGGTATTCCTGCTTTCTATACTCAAACAGGTGTTGGTACCTTGATTGCTGAAGGCAAAGAACAGCGACCTTTTCATGGCAAAAATTATATTTTAGAAGAATCGCTTACAGCAGATGTTGCATTGGTTAAAGCATATAAAGCAGATAAAGCCGGTAATTTGATTTTCCGAAAAACGGCCAAGAACTTCAATCCTGAATGTGCTATGGCTGGCAAGATCACCATCGCAGAAGTTGAACAAATTGTTGAAATCGGTGAGCTAGATCCAGATGAAATTCATTTGCCGGGAATTTATGTCAATCGCATTATTTTAAATGCAGCACCAGAAAAACGTATTGAACAAAAAACATTAAGCATGGAGGCGGTATAAATGGCTTGGTCTCGTAATGAAATGGCACAACGTGCCGCACAAGAACTCGAAGATGGTTTTTATGTCAACCTTGGAATTGGCTTACCTACCCTTGTTGCTAACTATATTCCAAAAGATATGAATGTTTGGCTTCAATCAGAGAATGGTTTGTTAGGTATCGGAGAGTTTCCAACTGAAGCAACATTAGATGCTGATTTAATCAATGCTGGAAAACAGACGATTACTGCGCGTGCAGGTGCTGCATTCTTCTCTAGCTCTGAATCTTTTGCCATGATTCGTGGTGGTCATGTGAATATTGCAATTTTGGGTGCAATGGAAGTCTCTGAACAAGGCGATTTGGCCAATTGGATGATTCCAGGCAAAAAAGTAAAAGGTATGGGCGGCGCAATGGATTTAGTCGTTGGCGTGCAAAAAGTTGTGGTGTTGATGGAACACTGCGCTAAGGATGGAACAGCTAAAATTGTGAAAAATTGCAGTTTACCGCTCACTGGTCAAGCAGTAGTCCATCGAATTATTAGTGATTTAGGCGTGATGGATATTACGGCACAAGGTGTTGAACTGATTGAACTTGCCAAAGATGTGAGCTTAGAGCAAATAAGAGCCGCTACAGGTGTGCCATTAATTTTTAATAAATCATTAGTTGCTTAATTTTATTATGACATTGCTCTAGTTTTTCTGGAGCTTTTTTAAGTCTATAAGTTATTTAAAGAGAATATAAACATGAGTTCAATTGTGATTCTATCTGGTAGTCGTACTGCAATGGGCGGTTTTCAAGGGAGCTTGTCATCTTTAACTGCGCCTGAGTTAGGTGCAGCTGTGATTCGAGAATCTGTTCAGAGAGCAGGTATTACACCCGATCAAGTGAATGAAGTGATTTTCGGTTGTGTATTGAGTGCAGGGATTGGACAAGGCCCTGCTCGTCAAGCAATGCGTAAAGCTGGATTGCCAGATCATGTTGGTGCTGTAACAATTAATAAACTTTGTGGTTCTGCAATGAAAGCGGTATTGATGGCATCTGATACATTAAAAGCTGGCAGCGCAAATATTGTGGTT
>NZ_DJLC01000019.1:0-24125 GCF_002434875.1 Acinetobacter sp. UBA6526
GTTAATATAAAGATGAATGTCTTTTTCTGGATTTTCAGCTTCTAAAAATAACATCTGAGCAACGATGAGGTTTGCCATGTTATCTTCTACTTCACCCGTTAAGAAAATAACGCGCTCACGTAACAAACGTGAATAAATGTCAAATGAACGCTCACCACGAGATGACTGTTCAACGACAACAGGAACTAAAGCATTTTCAATTGTTGGAACATACATACGTTTACTTATTCCTAAATTATTGTGACTCGGTCTATGCCAACAATATGAGGGATAATCGACGAAATTGCAAAAGGTTCAATCTGAAATATTCGATTATTTAGACTAAAAGCTGGCAATTTCATTAGAAATTAACACTTTCATAACACGGATAAAAAAAGGCGCAATAAGCGCCTTTCTTTTAAACTTTTGAAAGCTTAGCCACGACGTGCTTGTTGCTCTTTCAATAAGTCTTCATAGCTTACAGCGACATCACTTACTTTAGCCGCAGCTAAAATGTGATCTACAACTTGGTCTTCTAAAACAACTGCTTCGATTTGAGCACGTTGTTGTTTATCATTTTTGAAGTATTCAACAACTTCTGTTGGATCTTCATAAGAAGAAGCCATGTCATCGATGTAAGCATCAACACGTGATTGGTCAACTTCAAGTTTAGCATCAGCCAATACTTTGCTAACCAATACACCAAGCTTAACTGATTTTTCAGCTTGTTCTTTGAACAACTCATCAGGAAGCATGCTGCTATCAAACGCACCAGCGCCTTGAGCACCAAACTGTTGAGTGAACTGTTGGATCATTTGTTGACGTTGACGGTCAATTTCTTGAGCAACCATAGAAGCTGGAACTTCGATTTCATTTGCAGCAACAAGTGCATCAAATGCAGCTTGTTTAACTTGGTTACGAAGACCGTTACGAACTTCACGTTCCATGTTTTTACGAACGTCAGCTTTTAACTTATCTAAGCCTTCTTCTTCAGTTAAACCAAAGATTTTCAAGAATTCAGCATCAATCTCAGGAAGTTTTTGTTTTTCAACAAGCTTCACAGTGATTTTGAATTGAGCTGCTTTACCTGCTAAGTTTTCAGCTTGGTAATCTTCAGGGAAAGTAACATCAATCACTTTCTCTTCGCCTTTCTTCATGCCGATGATACCGTCTTCAAAGCCTGGAATCATACGACCAGAACCAAGAACTAGTTTAAAGTCTTCAGCAGTACCGCCTTCAAACTTCTCACCATCAACAGTACCTTCAAAATCGAAAGTCACTTGCATGTCTTTTTTCGCCATGCCTTTGGTTTCAGTCCAAGAAGCACGTTGTTTTTGCAAGTTTTCAATCATTACATCAACATCTGCATCGTTGATTTCTGATGATTTACGCTCAACTTCTAAATCAGCAAAAGCTTTCACTTCTACTTCAGGATAAACTTCAACAGTCGCTTCAAAAACTAAAGCATCATCTTTGTTTTCAACTTTCTCAATGTTCGGCATACCGACCGCATTGATTTTTTCTTGTTGAATCGCTTCGAATACTGTGTCACGAATGATGTCATTCACAACTTCTTGATAAATGCTCGCACCATATTCACGGCGAACAACATTTAAAGGCACTTTACCTGGACGGAAGCCGTTGATCTTCACAGTTTTAGCAGTGCGTTTTAAGCGAGCTTCAAATTGCTCGTTAACACGGCTCGTCGGTACAGAAACATTTAAACGACGGGCAACGCCCGAAACCGCTTCAGTCGTTACTTGCATGGCTTCCTCGATATATAGTTAGTAGTAACAATTTTAAAAGTGCCACATTATATGACAACTTTGCTGATATACAAAATTAGTCAGGCATTCTAGCAGCAAAAGTGAATCCGAGCATCTCTACCAACTCGCCTCTTTTAATTATTTTCAGTGATTATTCTGAATAGATGAAAATCACACGTATGCAAGTTCAAATTATAACCATAGATAAAGTGCTCACATTTCAATCAATCAAAAACCACATGAACTTACACTTTATTACACTATTCTATTTCTTTTTCCCAAGTTATATGATCTTAAGATCGTTAAAACCAATCTCAAAGAATTGCATATAAAAATAAGAATAATTATTATTTGCATGAATTTTAAGGTTTACATGGATACGATATGTCTTCTTTTATCAGAACACGTAAGAAATTTGTTTCTTCTGCAATTGCATCATCCCTATCAATGATCGCAACAACAGCGATTGCTCAAGATCAAAACCAAGTGGTTCAACTTCCAACGATCCATGCGGAAGCAACTGTTAATGAATTAAAAGTCGACAAGTCTGCAAATGCAAAATATGTGGCTCCGTTAAAAGATACACCAAAGACTGTTTCGATTCTTTCTCAAAAACTTTTAAAAGAAACCAACTCAAATACATTATTAGAAGCATTACGTAATGAGCCTGGTATTACTTTAGGCGCAGGTGAAGGCGGTACACCTTATACAGATATCCCATATATTCGTGGTTACAATGGGCAAAGCGCAATCTATGTAGATGGTGTGCGTAACTCAACGACTCAAAATCGTGACATGTTCGCAATCGACCAAGTAGAAATCACTAAAGGTTCAAGCTCTGCACTTACTGGTGGTAGCGGTGTAGGTGGTAGCATTAACTTGATCCCTAAAGTTGCTCACGAAGGTGATGAGTACCAAGGTACTGTTGCTGGCGGTACTGATAACTATAAACACATCGTACTTGATGCAAATAAAGACTTTGGCAACGGTATCGCTGGTCGTGTCATTGCGATGGGTCATGAGAATGAAAAACCGGGCCAACATAACGGTGCCGAATATGCACGCGTTGGATTAGCACCAAGTATTGCATTTGGTTTAGGTAGTGAAAATCGTGCAACGCTGAGCTACTACTTCTTGAAAAGCAATGATGAACCAGATTCTGGCGTTCCATTTAATAACCCAAATAATCCACCTGCTGGAACGGATAAAGCTGATGGTCGTCCAGTTAATGTTAAACAAGGTACATATTACGGTTGGAAAGATCGCGACTTTGATAAACGTGAAAATCACATCGGTACTTTAAAATTAGAACATGATTTTAATGATGATCTAACTGTAACGAATACAACAACGTATAGCCGTTCAAAAGCAGATTATATCTTTACCAATCCAGATGACTCAAAAGGTAACATCTATAATGGTAAAGTTTATCGTCGTGCCACTCAGTCAATTCGTGACACGGAAGCATTTACCGATCAGTTGTCTTTAGCGGGTGAGTTAAACACGGGCGCAATTGCACATAGCTTTAATGTTGGTGCAGAGTACAATCGTGAAAAAACCAATCGCGGTAACTACGATATGACTTATCCAGGTTACACAGGTTCAACGACTGCTGGATTCAACGCCAACTGTGCAAACAATGATGGTTGGTGTACAGATCTAAACAACCCTAGCGCAAATGATCCGTGGTTAGGCACACTCAATCCAAATAAGAAACAAACCACTTTAACCAATGAAACTGTTTCTATTTATGCATTAGATAGTATTGAGTTCAACAAGTACTGGTTACTCAACCTCGGCGTACGTTGGGATCAGTTTGATACTAACTTAAAATACAATAAAGATGTAACGAGTCGTGGTGTAACAACCACAGCTGGAACTGAGTATTCAAACGATACGGATTACTTCTCTTATCAAGCAGGTGTTGTGTTCCGTCCAACCGAAAATGGCAGTATTTACGCAAGCTATGCAACTGCTGCTAATCCTGTTGGGATTGACCCAGACATCGATGGACTATCCGTTTCAACTCAAGATTTAGAGCCTGAAAAAGCACGCACCTATGAAATCGGTACAAAATGGAGCCTTTGGGACAACCGTGCAAATGCAACGGCTGCTATTTTCCGTACTGAGAAGCAAAATACTCGTGTTTCAATTGATGCAAACACCACAGCAAATGTTGGTGAGAGTAAAGTTGATGGCTTCGAACTTGGTTTAACAGGTCATATTACAGATAAATGGGAAATAGCTATTGGTTATAGTTATTTAGATAGTGAATTAACTAAAGCTGCATACAATGCTATTGCTCAGGAAGGCAAACCATTGCCTTTCGTAGCAAAACAAAGTGCTAGCTTGTGGAGCACATACCAAGTTTTACCAAAACTAACTTTAGGTGCTGGTGCACAATATCGTGATCAGGTATATGCAAATACAAACCCAAACACAGCAACAACATCGACAAAAATCCTGCCTACATTTACGATCTATAATGCGATGGCAAAGTATGATGTAAATGATAATGTAAACTTACAGTTAAACATCAACAACATCTCAAATAAGCGTTATTTCACGAGTGCACACGCAGCACATTACGCAAATGAAGGTGATGGTCGTAACGCTGTACTTGCTGTTAACTTTAAATACTAAGACTAAATCCCATAAATTTATTATGGAATTCATCTAAGTTAATATAAAATAGCCTCTACAAAGAGGCTATTTTTATCACTATCTATTATTCAAAAGGATATGTTCTGTGATTCATCACATTCCTAATGTATTAAGCAAAGAACAAGTTGCAGAATTCCGCAAAGTGATGGAAACAGCAAATTGGGTTGGTGGAAAAGTAACAGCAGGCACACTATCAGCAGCTGTTAAAAAAAATCAGCAGCTTTCAGAACAAGATCCTCTCACCCATCATTTAAGTGAGATCGTGATGCAAGCCATTTGGAAACATCCGACGTTCCAAGCTGCGGCTCTACCACGACAGATTATTCCACCACTATTTAATCGCTATGATGAACACGAGACCTTTGGTTTTCATGTCGATAACTCCATTCGTTTGATTCGTGGTACGAGTCAACAAATTCGAACAGATTTATCTTGCACACTTTTCTTGAGTGAACCAGAAGAATATGACGGCGGCGACCTAGTGATTGAGGACACCTATGGTTATCATGAAGTAAAACTTCCTGCAGGTGATGTCGTACTCTATCCTTCGACTAGTTTGCACGAAGTCAGTAGCATCACGCGTGGCACTCGCTTTGCTTCATTTTTTTGGGTGCAAAGCCTTATTCGCGAAGATCAAAAACGTCATATGCTGTTTAATTTAGATGAAAGCATCCGCCAGCTCCGCAAAGATCACGGCGATAACTATTCAGAAGTAATGAAACTTACCAATCTCTATCACAACCTCATTCGTATGTGGTCAGAACTATAAAGTTTCAGCATTAAGAAATAATTTATTTTTCCCATTTTTTTATAAATCATGGGAAATTTTTCTCATAATTCTTGAAATACTGCAAAAAATAGAAAAAAATTTCCCACTTGTTCAAATTAAAATGTTTTATAGACCTTTGCAGTCGCTTGTGTTTTCACCTAGACTGGTTTTTGCTAGATGATGAATATAACTGCAAAACCCAATCACTGATTTGAATGGTAGAAGATGAAAACAACTCACGGTGTTACCTATCCGTCTAATTATACAAAACATCTCGCTGCTCTCCTGATGCTGCGCCTCGCGCGCGTATAAATTTTTTGCCTATTTTTTCAGGTACTCGATCCCCATATTTTCTTTAAATTGATTCTTATAGACCCCATATATATTTGTAGTACGTTGCATTTAATTTGACTCAGCAACCATGCTACAACAAGGAGTTATCTCATGATGTTGGCTGACCCAAGCAAGAAATACCGCCGTATGTATCAACGAGTGGATTTACCAGATCGTCAATGGCCAAACAACGAAATTAACAAAGCACCGATTTGGATGAGTACCGACCTTCGTGACGGTAACCAAGCGATTTTTGAACCAATGAACATGGATCAAAAATTGAAAATGTTCAAAATGTTGGTGAAAATCGGCTTTAAACATATTGAAATCGGCTTTCCTTCTGCTTCACAAATCGACTTCGACTTTACTCGTATGTTGATTGAAGAAGATTTGATTCCTGAAGATGTATACATCGAAGTATTGGTTCAAGCACGTGATCATTTAATTGCACGTACATTTGAAGCTTTAGTTGGTGCGAAACGTGCGATCGTCCATATTTATAATTCGAACTCTCCGACTTTCCGTAAGAAAGTGTTGAATGTCGATGCAAATGGTTCAAAACAACTTGCAATCAATGCCGCGACAAAAGTAAAAGAGTATGCAGCCGAATATCCAGCAACGGACTGGATTTTCCAGTACAGCCCTGAATGTTTCTCTGCAACTGAATTAGAAGTCGCAAAAGATGTCTGTGATGCTGTAACTGAAATTTGGGAAGCATCTCCAACCAATAAAGTCATCTTGAACTTGCCTGCAACAGTCGAAGTTTCAACACCAAATGTCTATGCCGATCAAATCGAATGGATGCACCGTAATTTAGCACGTCGTGATGGGGTGATTATCTCAGTTCACTGTCACAATGACCGTGGTTGCGGTATTGCAGCATCTGAGTTGGCAATTATGGCAGGTGCTGACCGTGTTGAAGGTTGTGTGTTTGGTAATGGTGAACGTACAGGTAACGTTGACGTTGCCGCGATTGCCTTGAACATGTACACCCAAGGTGTTGCGCCAGAATTAGACTTCTCAAATATCAATGAAATCATTGCAACTGTTGAAGAATGTACTGGTTTGCCTGTGCACCCTCGTCATCCATATGCAGGTGATTTAGTCTTTACTGCATTCTCTGGTTCTCACCAAGATGCGATTAAAAAAGGCTTTGAATTCCAGAAAGATGAAGAAATTTGGGACATGCCTTATTTACCAATCGACCCTAAAGACTTAGGTCGTGATTATGATGCGGTGATTCGCGTGAATAGCCAATCTGGTAAAGGTGGTATTGCCTACTTATTGGAATCAAATTACAACGTTGCATTGCCACGTCGTGTACAAATTGAGTTCAGTCAGATCGTACAACAACATACTGATGAAAATGGCACTGAGATCAGCGCAACTGAAATTTGGACTTTATTCCAAAACACGTATGTCGACATCAAAAACCGTCATTATCAAATGAAGCATTATCAATTGTCAGATATCAATGGCACACAAATCATTGAATTAGACATTGAAATTGAAGGTGAGGTCCAACGCTTACGTGGCGAAGGTAATGGCCCAATTTCAGCGATGTTGAATGCATTACAACTCCCAATTGATGTTGTGAACTATGAAGAACGTAGCATCAGTTCAGGTGCAAATGCGAAAGCGCTTGCCTTAATTGAGCTTCAAGTGAAAGGTGCTGGTAAGAGCGCATTTGGTGCAGGTGTTCACGACAACATTGTCACTTCATCAATTGAAGCAATTATCGCGTGTACTAACCGCTTGATCGAGCAAGGCGTGTTGACAACTGAACAAGTGGTTGCAGCAGCCGTCTAAATTTGTGAAATTTCACATAATGCTCAGTAAAGCTGAGTTGTAATATCAGAAAAAATGACTTTTGAAAGGATATCTGAATTGGTATCCTTTTATTATTAATGATTTAATATAGGGCGAATCATTCCAGTGTCTTTTCCATCGGATTCAGTGGGTTTAGTCACACCACAAAAGTTTCAGTTTGAACAACCTCTAGAACTCGAATGTGGGCGTATTCTCCCCCGTTTTGATTTGATGGTTGAAACCTATGGAACACTCAATGCAGATAAGTCAAATGCGATCTTAATTTGCCATGCATTATCAGGACATCACCATGCCGCAGGTTTTCATCATGAAGATGATAAAAAAGCAGGTTGGTGGGATAGTTGTATTGGCCCAGGAAAAGCAATCGATACCAATCATTTCTTTGTGGTTTCATTAAACAACATTGGTGGTTGTAGCGGTTCAACTGGCCCAACTTCGCCGAATCCAGAGAATGAAAATCGCCCTTATGGCCCAGACTTTCCGCTTGTCACAGTTCGCGACTGGATAAAAACTCAAGCAATGTTGTCAGATCGTCTAGGGATTGAGATTTGGTATGCAGTTATTGGTGGTTCATTGGGTGGCATGCAAGCCTTGCAATGGTCTTTGGATTATCCAGATCGTTTAAAAAAATGTGCCATCATCGCAAGTGCACCAAAGCTTTCAGCACAAAATATTGCATTCAACGAAGTTGCACGCCAATCGATTCTTTCCGATCCTGATTTCCATCATGGTCGTTATTTGGAACATGATAGCTATCCAAAACGTGGCTTAATTTTAGCGCGTATGGTTGGGCATATTACCTATCTCTCCGAAGAAGCGATGAAGCAAAAATTTGGTCGTGATTTAAAATCAGGCAAATTTATGTACGGCTTTGATGTCGAATTCCAAGTAGAAAGTTACCTTCGTTACCAAGGCGAACAATTCAGCCGTAATTTCGATGCAAATACCTACTTGATTATGACTAAGGCATTAGACTACTTTGATCCATCTCGTGAATATGAGCACTCTTTGACGAAGGCAATGAGTCAACCGAAATGTAAATTTTTGGTCATCTCATTTACTACGGATTGGCGTTTTAGCCCAAGCCGCTCACAAGAGTTAGTGGATGCATTGATTGATAATCACAAGCCTGTCAGCTACTTAGATATTGATGCTGAACAAGGTCATGACTCGTTCTTGTTCCCAATCCCACTTTATGTAAAAACACTACGAGCATTTTTAGGTGGAGAACAACAGTTGCAATCGACACCGCAGGAGGTTCACTAATGCGTATAGATCAACGACTCGCTGAAAAATGGATTAATCCGAATTCGAGCGTACTCGATTTGGGTTGTGGTGATGGTGAATTACTGGCTCATATGAGTAAACAGCACAATATTCGTGCCTATGGCCTAGAAATTGATCAAGAAAAGATTGCAATTGCGATCAGTCGGGGGTTAAATATTATCCAACAGGACTTAAACTTAGGTTTAAGCCGCTTTGCCGACCAATCTTTTGATTCTGTGGTTATGGCACAAGCTTTGCAAGCTGTAGATGCACCAGATGTATTACTTCGTGATATGGTGCGTGTCGGCAAACAGGCCATTATTACCTTTCCAAACTTTGCGTATTGGAAGACGCGTTCTTTTCTTGCATTGAAAGGGAAAATGCCTGTTTCGGAAGCTTTACCTTATATGTGGTATAACACCCCGAATATTCATTTATGTACTTTCCGTGACTTTGAAGCCTTATGTGCTGAGAATCGGATTAAAATTATTAATCGACTTGCCGTTAATGGTGACCAACAAGGTAGTATGCTGAGCAAGCATATGCCGAACCTATTTGGTGAAGTCGCAATTTATCGAGTGAGCGCTCTATGAAAAAGACATTAATCAGCACATTTTTATTTGGTCTGATCAGTATACAAGCGCATGCTGACTATGTGACTCAACCGCAATCGGTTGCAGCACAAGCAGCACGATACTCAGTAATGGGTATTGATGAGTTACAACGCGCATCAAAAGCTGGTCAAGCTGGGGCACAATTTTATTTAGCAACTCGTTACCAATACGGTAAGGATGTGGCTAAAGATGAGAAACAAGCTTTTTCTTTGTTTAAAGCAGCAGCAGATCAAGGTATCTCAGCAGCACAATTAAACGTCGGTCGCATGTATGCTGATGGTATTGGCGTCAAAAAAGATGAAGCTTTAGCACGTAAATACTTTGAGAAAGCAGCAAGTCATGGTGACAATCGTGCCAGCTTTAATCTTGCAATGATGGAAGAGCAAAAGAAAAACTACATGGGTGCTTATCAATGGTATGAGCTTTCTACTCGTGATGGCATGCTCGACACTAAAGTAATTAAACTTTCAGAAGGTAAGAAAACTGCTTTAGCTGCTAACTTAACGCAAGATCAAATCCGTACTGCACGTGACCGTGCTGACAAATGGATTCAAGCACAGTAATTAAATCTACAAAATGACCTTTAGCATATATCTTTTAGGTACAATCTAAAGGTCATTTTTTTAATAGTATTCTAATAAATATTTGCTAAGTGAAAATATCATTCGAAGTTATACCTTATTCAAATGGGATATATTCTGGTCTCAACATACAAATTATTCCTTATGACTTACAACGAAATCCTAATTGCCATAATTCAATTGTGATTGATGAGTTTGCTTTTTCTTTAATAGAACGGTTGTTTTTAGAAAATGAAAATCCTTGGTCACATTGGGGTTACACTTATCTTGATACTGAAAAAACAATTATAGTTTTAAAAAAATTAAGTAATTATAAGACGTACTTAAGTTCTAAAAATTATTTAAATTATAAGGATGATGTCAAACTTCTTTATAAAAGAGATACTAAGATTTTTAAGAAAAAATTTCCTAAATATAAAAATGAAGTCTTAACCATGATTGATCAGCTAATAGCATTTCTAACAAAGATTTTGGAAAAAGATATTAATGGTATCACTGTGATTGGTGTTTGATTTCTCAAGATTCAATCTAGCGCTAAATTAAGTATAATCATTACTAGTTTTATTGAGATTTTTGCAATGTCTACTCCCCTCTGGTTCTCTCAAGGCAGTCTTGTCCTTGCAAGTAACAACAAAGGCAAAGTTGTCGAATTTGAACACCTCTTTCAACAACTCAACCTTCCTGTCGAGATTATTCCTCAAGGTAAACTGGATATTGAAGATGCGATAGAAGATGGTCTCAGCTTTGTTGAAAATGCGATTATCAAAGCCCGTCATGCCTCTAAACTATCAGGTAAACCTGCACTTGCGGATGATTCAGGACTTTGTGTTCCAATTCTAGGTGGTGCTCCAGGCATCTATTCTGCTCGTTATGCGGGTGAACATGGTAACGATGCTGCCAACAACCAAAAACTTTTAGCTGACCTCGCACCTTTTCGCAAAGATGGCGAAGTGATTGAAGGCATGTTTGTTTGCGTACTCGCAGTGGTTACACATGCCGAAGATCCTTTACCACAAATCTTTCAAGGTATTTGGAAAGGTGAAATCTTAGAAGCTGCTCGCGGAGAAAATGGATTTGGTTATGATCCCCTCTTTTGGGTAGCTGAACGTAACTGTTCGAGTGCTGAACTCAGCAAAGAAGAGAAAAGTAAAATCAGTCATCGTGGCAAAGCAATGCAACTCTTCAAAGCCAGCTTAATTTAAATCAAGCTGCGTGCTCTAGTTGATGAATAAAAACTAGAGCACTTTTAGATAAAATAAAAAATCAAATACGCTTAAATTAGAAAAAACGCCTGTATTAGGTATTGATTACAAATCAAAAAGTAAAATCATCTATTCAAATATTTAAAGCTAATTGTTCCTCTGTCGCAAAATTGCAATATAAGTGTCACATATTTGTCATGCCAAACTGTTGAGATATATACAAAGTTTGATAGGAATAAAATTATGGCTGGTTTATCTATTTGGCATGTACTCATTTTCGCTATTGTGGTTATTTTACTTTTCGGTACATCTAAGCTTAAAAACTTAGGTAAAGATGTTGGTGGCGCGGTAAAAGATTTCAAAAAATCGATGAAAGAAGAAGATGAGGCAACTGCATCTTTAAATGAACCACGCACGATTGATGCTCAAGTTAAAAATACTGAAAGTTCAGTAAAAAGCTAAGCGAGCCTGATTATGCTGAATTTGGGAATGACCGAGATCTTCTGCTTTGCCGTAATCGGCTTGCTGGTTCTTGGTCCTGATAAATTGCCAGAAGCTGCACGCTTTGTAGCGAAATGGTATGGAAAAATTAAAAAGTTTATCAACAATATTCAGAATGAAATTGATCGTGAACTGCGCCTTTCTGAATTTCGAGAAGAGATGCAGAAAGAAATTGATAAAATTACTGAACTTGAACGAAGAATGCAAAAACAGTTGGATGAGCTAAAAAGCACACAAACCTCCACTGAAGAACCAGAACAGGCAGCACCAGAAACTAAAGCATCTATTCAGTACTTTCATTTCGAACAACATGCTGCCGTTCCATTCAGTATTCAATATCAACAATTATTCGCTCAAGATGTCACATCAAAACCGACACCAGAGCAGTTTGATACAGAATTAAAGATTGCCGTATGAGCCAATTGCCATCTACTTCAGTCAACAGTACTGAAGAAACCCTCCAACAAATGCCTGTGATGCAGCATTTGATTGTTCTTCGCCAATATTTATTTAAAATTGTTGGTGTAACAATTTTTCTTTTTTTCTGTTTATTACCTTTCAGAAACTATACTTATCAATGGCTCTCTGACCCATTGAGACAACAACTACCAGCAACATCAACTATGATTGCCACTGATGTTACGGCAACATTCATGGCTCCATTTAAGCTCAACTTATTTGTCGCTTTCATGCTGGCAATGCCCTATATCATTTACCAGATTTGGTCATTTATTAAGCCTGCTTTATATGAAAAAGAACGTCACCTAGCCATTCCATTATTGCTGGGTAGTATTGTGCTGTTCTATTTAGGCGTTGCGTTTGCATATTTCATTACACTACCAGCAATTTTACATTTCTTTATTAGTGTATCGCCTGAAACTGTAGCACCAATGACGGATATCAATAGCTATTTAAGTTTCTGCTTAAAGCTATTCTTGGTTTTCGGCTTTACTTTTGAAATTCCAATTATTACTTTGGTATTGATCTTAATCGGAGTCGTCAGTACTCAGAGTTTGATTGAGAAGCGCCGCTTTATTGTCGTAGGTTGTTTCTTTATTTCAATGTTCGTAACACCACCTGATGCCCTATCGATGATTATGCTTGCAGTCCCGATGTGGATGCTGTTTGAACTTGGTTTACTATTTGGAAAAATACTAGAAAAAAGAAAAGAAGATTAATAAAGTATATTTAAATCATAAACCTCTGTCGAAATCGCAGAGGTTTTATTTTTTAAGTTTATGTTTTTTAAATATTTACAAAAATTAAATTGTCTTCAAATTGCCTTAAAAGTGTAAAAAAAATGTCATCTGTAATTCATAGAATCAATCAGGATTTATTTATCATTAATTAAAGATACGGATTTATTATGACTGCCAATACAAATCAGCCAAGTCGTCGTGATATTTTGAAATGGTTCGCGGGTGTACCGTTTTTACCACTAGGGGCAATGGGAACTGCAGCAGCATTAACAGGTTGCAACGATAGCAATGACAGCTCTACACCTGCTGTTAAGTTAGCACAATTTAAAAGTGCTAAGTTTACGCCTATGGCTGCACCATCAACTACACTTGATATGGCAACAACATCTGTTAAATCTAGCTTAACAGTAACTTGGGATGACAATACATCAACTGAATATAAGTTGGGTTATGAAGAGTTCTTCCGCACAGGTATGGAAGTTGACAATATCGATGGCGGTAAAATTATCGCAGGTAGTTATTACGATATTAACAATCAACCTATCCGTGATACTTCTGTTGCTGGTCAAGAGCGTCAATTCTTCTCTGACTGTCCAGATGGTTCATCATTAATTCATATTGAAGGTGCTCAAGTTGCGGGTGTAACAACACCTGTATTCCATGTTGTTCAGTTTGAATACACCACTCAAAACTTAGCTCAAGAAGATATGTATGGTAAATTACCATCGCCGATTGCAGTACTGACATTAGATCAAGATCAAAAAACTGGCCATCTTGCATTGAAAAAATATTTCAATGTAGATATGTCTAAGGTTCATGGTCTTTGGATTACTTGTGGTGCAAGCCTTTCACCTTGGAATACGCACCTTTCAAGTGAAGAGTATGAACCAGATGCATTCAATCAAATCGGTACTAAACTAGAGAAATTACAAGCATATAGTAAAAACCTATATGGCAATGAAAATACAGCAAATGTTTATAACTATGGTCATTTACCAGAAATTATTCTTGATGGTAAAGGTCGTGGTACAGCAGTTAAACACTATTGCTTAGGTCGTATCTCACACGAACTCATTCAAGTAATGCCTGATAACCGTACTGTAATAATGGGTGATGACTATACGAACGGCGGTTTCTTCATGTTCGTAGCAGACAAAGAAAAAGACCTTTCAGCAGGTACATTGTATATTGCTCAATACACTGCTGAATTGAATGAAACATCGACTGCACCAATCAAATGGATCAAACTGGGTCATACAACAAGTAAAGCAATTGATGACCTAGTCAATGTTCGCGGTATCAAAGCTGAAAACATTATGGAAAGTTTGACTGAAGCACCTGCTGATACAACGGGTTACACCCAAATCCTGCTTGATAAGAAAAAGCTTTGGATCAAACTTAAAGAAGCAAATAATGGCTTTACAAAAGCAGAGATCGAACTTGCTGCAGCTTTCCTAGAAACTCATCGTTACGCTGCTCTTAAAGGCGGTAGTATGGCATTTACGAAGATGGAAGGTACAACAGTTAACATCAAGGATAAAGTCGCTTATTCGGCACTTGCAAATATCCAAGACTCGATGATCGAAGGTAACTCTGCTTGGGTTGCTGGCCATAATGTTAAATTCAAGAAAACCATCAAAGCTGGTGGTATCCTTGCGCATGACATGAAAGGCAGCCAAGTTGACAGCACTAATGCCTTAATCAATAGCGAATGGGCTCCATATCAAAGTCATATGCTCATGATGGGTGAAGATATTTCTGTAGATGCTTTAGGTAACACAGCAAACCCAGATAATATTGCAAGTGCAGACAACCTGAAATTCTCAGAAACTTTACGTACATTGTTCATTGGTGAAGATAGTGGTAACCACACTAATAACTTCCTTTGGGCTTATAACGTTGATACGAAACAATTAGATCGTATCTTGTCTACACCAGCAGGTGCAGAATCAACTGGTTTACATGCCGTTGACTCTGTAAACGGTTGGACATATATCATGAGCAACTTCCAACATGCTGGTGATAGCTCAAAACTTCCTGCTGAATTAAAAGCAAAAGTTTTAGAAAACTATAATGGTGGTTATAGCGCATGTGTAGGCTATATCACGGCTGATCCAGTAGCACCATCTATTGAGAAAAAAGCTTAAGTCTTCGCTTTTAATTCAAAAGATAATGCCGACAAATGTCGGCATTATCTATTTCAGCAAGCTCAGTGTTATTTCCTCAAGATGCCCCTGCTGCTCACCTTGTTGCGTTTTCTCTAGCCAATGCCACTGTTGCGATGTCATTCTTAAAAAATTCGAACAGCGCGTCCCATAAATCGGACTTTGAATAAAGGTGGAAGAAAGTAACTCCTCCATTTCCACACTGACTCCCGTATTTGGTAAAAGATCAGGAATAATCTTTCTCTCATCCTCCAAAATATCCCATACCGCATTTTTTAAATCTGATTCTGAAATATCAACTTGCTGTAACATCGGTAGAAACTCTTGCGTAAAACGCCTGCGCAAATGTTTGGTTTTCTCCCAGTCCTCAGTCATTAATCCATTGGAAACCACGTACACCCCATTGGCTAACACTTGAGGTGCTTCGCCACGATTACTCATATACACCGCTTGCTCACGATCGCCAACGAATAAATTAAAGCCAGCATAGGCTTGTTGCTGTTGTTCTAACTTTTGCACGAAGCGAATGGGTGGCAAGTCACTTTCTAAAAAGTCCTGAATAAGTTTTCCACGCGAGGTTTCATATTGGTTTTTATCATGTCCATTGCGAAAGTTTGTCACAATTGCCCAGCGACCTAATGCAGTGACACCCATCCAAGTCCCACCAGACTGTAAATCCTGTCCTGCAACGATCTGACTATTTTTCCACGGATGTAGTGTTTGACTTGGACGATGATAAAACTCATCACGATTTGAAATTAAACAAAGTGGCATATCCTCAAGAACATGCCATGCAAAAGCGACGATACACATTATTTTGTTCTCACATCTTTACACATTGAATGTACAACATTTTTCACATCATTCCGCTACAATCTGCTCAAAATATAAAATTGAGGAACAGCAATGCTGACCTATCCTAATATTGATCCAGTCGCACTGAGCTTAGGACCAGTCAAAGTGCACTGGTATGGACTGATGTATTTATTGGCCTTTCTATGCGCATGGGGTTTAGCATCATATCGTGCTAAGCAACGTGATGGATGGACTGGTGACATGGTCTCAGACCTTGTGTTTTATGGTGCGTTAGGTGTCGTGCTTGGGGGCCGTGTAGGCTATGTGCTGTTTTATGAGTTTGGTAAGTTTTTAGAAAACCCACTCTGGTTATTCCAAGTGTGGACAGGTGGCATGAGCTTCCACGGTGGCTTCCTTGGAGTCATCATTGCGATGTTATTTTGGTGTAAGAAATACCAAAAAACATGGTTTCAGACTTTGGATTTCATCGCACCGTGTGTACCAACAGGTTTAATGTTCGGTCGTATTGGTAATTTCATTGGTGGTGAACTTTATGGCCGCCAAGTTCAAGACCCAAACTATCCATTTGGCATGATTTTTCCAACAGATCCATTAGGATTGGTTCGTCACCCATCACAAATTTATCAAGCTTTGTGTGAAGGTCTGCTTCTATTCATCATCTTATGGTGGTTTAGTGCGAAACCTCGCCCACGTATGGCAGTTTCAGCATTATTCTTGATCGGCTATGGTGTTGCGCGCTTCTTCATGGAATTCTTCCGTCAACCCGATATTGACCAAGGCTTTATCTTGTTTGGCTGGATGACCAAAGGACAAATCCTCAGTTTCCCAATGATCATTATTGGTCTATGGATGATGTGGTATGCCTATCACAAGAAAATCTACGATTGGCAAATTAAGAAATAATAAAAAGGGAGCTGATGCTCCCTTTTTTAATTAAAACGTTCCAATCAGCGCTTTCACGACCTCACCTAACCGCTTTCCTTGAGCTTCACACAACATTTTTTCATCTTGAGATAAGCTTTGATCATGACGGGGACCACTGACATGGCTTGCGCCATAAGGTGTGCCACCTGTTTTGGTATTTGATAGCGCAGGAATTGAATTCGGTAGCCCTAAAATCATCATGCCATGATGGAACAGTGGCGGTAACATTGTCAGCAATGTGCTTTCCTGCCCACCATGCATTGATCCTGATGAGGTGAATACACATGCTGG
The DNA here is from genome assembly GCF_002434875.1 of Acinetobacter sp. UBA6526. NCBI lineage: Bacteria > Pseudomonadati > Pseudomonadota > Gammaproteobacteria > Moraxellales > Moraxellaceae > Acinetobacter > Acinetobacter sp. UBA6526. The sequence continues at coordinate 16,901 of NZ_DJLC01000019.1, forward strand.
TTTATTGTGTAAAGCGCCATTCAGCCATAGGCTCGTGGTCTGATCCCAAAAATATTTCATCTCACTCGCCATGTTGCCAAAACGAGTTGGAGAACCAAGTGCTAAACCAGAACAATGTGTGAGATCTTCTAAGCTACAATAGATATCGCCATCTGCTGGAATACTTGGCTGAGCCTCTGTCACAACAGTCGCTAAATTCGGTACAGTACGAATTCGTGCAGTCATGCCTGAAGCTTCAATTCCATCAGCAATCAAGTGTGCCATTTGCTTAGTTGAACCATATTTACTGTAATAGAGTACAAGAACGTAAGGTTGCATCAGTTTCGGTAATTTTGTTAAAAAGAACACTATACGACATTTTTTATAGTTTGCGCGGTAGTAAGTCTTGTGATTTTCACAAGATTTTTATTAAAAATAATTAGGATAGAACCCATGATCTTAGACCGTTATCTAAAAAAATTCCCTTTTTTAGAGAAAACATGGTTTCAGTTTATTGTATTTGTGTTACGGCGCTTCAAGGCTGATCGTTGTCAGGAACAAGCAGGTTCTTTGACTTATACGACCCTATTTGCTGTGGTTCCAATGTTAACTGTATTCTTGGTTATCATTTCTTCGATTAAGGCGTTAGAGCCTGCTCGACAGCAGCTACAACAACTCATTTATAGTAACTTTTTACCTAAAAGTACCATTGCTTTTGATAAAGCGCTTAATGCTTTTACCGAGAAATCAAGTAACTTGACCATCATTGGTGTGCTGTTTCTTTTTGTCACAACCGTTTTAATGCTGACCTCAATCGAGAATGTTTTCAACCGTATTTGGCGCGTTAAAGAGACACGTTCAGGTTTGGTTGGCTTTATGCGTTATTGGACCATTATTTCATTAGGCCCAATTGTGCTCGGTAGTGCATTTGTCCTCTCCTCTACTGTTGCTTCGATGAATATTCTGAGCAATAACTTTGCTGGTTATCAATTAAATGGATCCTTTATCTTATGGATGATTTCATTTTTATTGACCATTATTGGTTTCTTTATTCTGTATTGGACAATTCCAAATCGTACTGTTCCTATTCCCTCCGCACTGATTGCTGCCTGTTTTAGTGCAACCGTTTTTGAAATCTTAAAACGCTTCTTCGGTTGGGTGATGAGCAACTTCACTAGCTACGAAATCGTATATGGTGCGTTCGCTGCCGTTCCTATTTTCCTGCTCTGGATCTACCTTTCTTGGAACATGATTTTGCTCGGTGTCGAAGTGAGTTATGCATTGACTGCATTTCACTCAGGAAAGGAACAGAAACGCCATCCCATCTTGATGTTATTGGACATTTTGGAATTATTTTATAAAAAGCAACAGATTGGCGAAAGTGTTTCGGAGCAAGAGCTTCTCGGTATTATTGGACGAGGTGAACTGGGCCGCCTGCCTGCATATATCCTCCAATTAGAGGAACAAAATTTGGTTAAGCGTACCGACAAGGATGAATACGTTTTGGTTCGCAATCTGGCACAAGTCGATTTCTGGAGTTTCTTTACTGCGCTGCCTTATCGGCTTCCACTCCGTGAGGATGTTCTGAATATTCATCAAGATGATGAATGGATGGAGAGACTTGGGCCATCATTGATTGAAAGTAATGATTACTTAGCAGCCAAACTTTCCATCCCGCTTTCCACCATCTTTGAACAGAAATAAAGATCACCTAAAAGACCTCAACAGAGGTCTTTTTTTATTTCCGTAACCAACCCTGCAAGCTCACAACAACGATTCCAAGCAAAACCAATGCAGAACCAACCACAAAGTTTAGCTCCACAGTTTCATCCAACAACCACACGCCAAAAGCCAAACCAAATAATGGCGTTAAAAATGAAAATACACCTAAACGAGAAGCTAAATAATTTCTAAGTAACCAAAACCATGCAAGGAAACTTGCGAACGAAACAATCAAGGTATGAAATGCCAAACTACCAAAAACCAAGGGAGTAAAATGGATGGTGGATTGTCCCAGAAAAACAGCCAAGCTAAATAACAGGACAAAGCTCCCTGCAAGCTGATAAAACAAAGTCTGAGTCACTGCGGCCTGAGCCAAAGAGGATAAACGTACGGTAATCGTCGTCGCAGCCCAAGCAATTGCAGCCGCCAAAGCCAATAAATCCCCCCAAAGCATTTGTTGCTCAAGTACTGTTGTAGGGCCTTGATTGGGGCGAATAAAGGTTACAACGATCCCCATAAATGCAATCGCGATCCCACTCCATTGCAATACACTTAAACGTTCAGACGGTAACTTCCAATGCAATCCTAAGGCAACAAAAATCGGAGCGGTATATAGCAATACCACAGCGTGAGATGCAGAGGTTAGATTTAACGCTTGTGCCAATAAGAAGAATTCTAAAGAAAAAAGAACAGCAACCAAACCGCCTGCTTTAAGGTTTTGTCGATTAAACAGTTGACTGTTTTTATCCAGCCATAACAAAGGCAATAACAAAATTGCAGCCAAACCTGAGCGCAATGCAATTTGCATCAAGGGCGAGATATCGGGAGCAGCCATTTTTAAAATCACTTGCTGCAATCCCCAAATCATACAAAGCACGATCATTAGACCTGATGCTTTTGCATCTAAAGCTTTACGCTCATCCATCGCCCTCTCCCAATTTTCATTCTAGAGAGCCAATATAAGTCTGTCAGATTTTCATGATATAGTGAAAATCTGACAATACATACGTGTTTTCGGGCAATTCTCACTCTATGAAAAAAACAGCACAAAGAATTCAGGATTTCCAAAAAATTCCTGCCATCAATGATATTCCTGCCCCGTTATGGTTAAGAGTTCGCGATGCACCTGCGGAAACAATCTACCCCGAACACGCACATGCTTGGGGTGAATTTATTTATGCCTTTGATGGTGTGTTAGAAGTAAATATCGAGCAAATCCATTATTTAACACCGCCACCTTATGGTATTTGGCTACCACCACATATGCAGCACAGTGGCATTAACCGAAATGATGTCACTTACTGTACGCTGTATGTCCATGAATCTTTGTGTCAGCAGATGCCGCAACAGGCAGGTATTCTACTGACTGCACCACTAGTTCCATCCTTACTCGAACATATTCGTAGTCATCACTTACCCGACAATGATCCTGAATATTTAAGGCTGCTCCAAGTGCTGCTTGATTGCTTAACACATGCCGAATTAGTCGGAAGTTACTTACCCACTACACAACATCCAGCTCTTGCTCAAATTCTTAATCATTTACATGAGCATCCAGCAGATGATAGTACCTTAGAAGAACTCGCTAAAATGATCAACATGACTGAGCGAACCTTGGCACGTTATAGCCAAAAAGAGCTTGGTATGTCTTTGCACGAGTGGCGACAACGTTTAAAAGTCATGAAAGCAATGTCGATGTTAAACAAAGGCAAAACCATTGAAAGTATTGCGCTCGATTTAGGTTATGCTAGTTCCTCAGCTTTTATTTATATGTTCAAACGTTGGATGCATTTCACCCCTGATCAGTTCCGAAAACTCTATCAAGGTAGTTAAGGCAGCTCGAAACGTTTTAAATTTTCCTGTTCATACGGCGCATCTTCAGCGGGATAACGCAAATTGACATCCCCCTTTTGCTTTGCCAAAGACCAAATAATGCTCTCACCTGCGGGCAAAATTTTTGCATTTTTTTGATAAAGTGCATCACTGTATGCTTGTTCGCTATCAATCAACTGCCAATCATGTGCTTGGAATGTCTGTATGACATCATTCAGAAATGCCGCATTGATCGCATTTACATGTAACAACAAAACATGCTTAGGCGAATAGCTCAACGTTTCAATCGCTAATTGATCATAATATGCGGCCCGATCAAGTAAATGAGCAATATAAGCCTGTTTTAACTTTTTAAGGTACTGCGTCTGTCCTTGTTTTTGATAGGCGATATATTTCTGATTATAAAACCAATCACTAGCATCAATACTGACAGCGCCAGATTGATAATGATGTTGTTTTAAGTACGCTGCAACGTGATCTCGTTTTTCTAGCGTATTTCCCTCTTTTAAAAAAGGAAAACGATATCTTGCCGTCCAACCCGTTAGCGGACGAAAAACCTGTTCAGCACGTTGTATGCCTGCAATATATTGCTGACTGCTAATATGGTCTTTGTTGAGATTTAGATGTAACTCACTGTGGTTCCCAATTTGATGCCCTTGCTTGCCCCATTCAGCTACAAGCTGCAAACCTGCATAATCACCAATTTTAATAACACTTGGATAAATAATACTTTTTAGTTGATGTTGTTTAAGTTGTTGTAAAATTTGCTGATTAATCTGCACCGCTTGCGAATTTAGATCGGGATTCACACCATCATCAAAACTTAATGCCAGTTGTTTCGCCTGCCCCATTGTCGTCACGAATATCAGCAGCAAACCTAAGCATTTTTTCATGATTCTTCTCTTTTATTTTTAAATAAAAATGGCGCTGACCTTATAAGCGTCAGCGCCATTCTAAACATTATTAAGCGTTTACAAAGGTATCCCAGTCATATTCTCCAGTCTGGGTAATCAACTTCATTGTCAACTGATCATTCGGATGTAATGCACCAACGCCAGCTGGCGTTCCAGTCATAATCACATCACCTGCTTGTAAGCTGAAAGATTGATTGATCTCAACCAGTAAAGCACCAATATCAAATAACATATCTCGGCTAAAACCGTGCTGACGCTCAACTCCATTAATCGTCAGGATCAGCTCTAATTCTTGCAAGTCACCGATTTCATCTGTTTCGACCCAATCCGCTAGAATACATGCGCCATCAAAAGCTTTCGCTCGCTCCCAGGGCTGTCCTTTGGCTTTTAAGTCACTTTGTAAGTCGCGCAGCGTGAGATCTAAACCTAGCGTGATCGCACCAACAGCTTCTAAAGCTTTTAGTTTATCCGTCTCTTGAGAAAGAGGATGTGCGATTTGCAAACAAATTTCACATTCAAAATGGCACTCGCCTAAAGCCTGATTCCATTTAACACCTTGCGTCAGTGAACCGATACTGCTGGGTGGTTTCATAAATAAAATCGGACGATCTGGAATCGCATTACCAAGCTCTTTTGCATGCTCAGCATAATTTCTGCCTACACAAACAATTTTTGATGGCTGAGTACTCATGTAAGCTCCTTGTTGTTATAACCAATAATGAGTTTATTTTTTAAAGCTATTTTCAAACTTCGTTTGATCTGCTGAATCGGTAAATGCTCGTTTCGGCACGATAATCACCGTATGATTTTTCAACTCTAACATGTAGGTCAACTTGCCTACTGCAAAGGATTGTACTTCAGCATACTGCGCTGTTTGTTTCTTTCCTGTTGAATAAAGTTCAAAATGATCTTGGTAGAGATCAATGCCTTGCTCACTTTTTCCAAATTGATAACGCACGAACTGACGCTTAAACAACATCGGCAATAACCAATAACGCATCACAGCCTGCATGATCAGGAAGAAAACGCCAAGCGCGACGTAGTAGCGACCTACATCAGTAAAACCGAGATAAACACCCCACAAAATAATCGCAATGCTAATCGCTGGGGTGAGAAAACGCGTAAGAGGCTTTTTTCCAAAAGTGACTGAGGCAAAACCATCTTGAGATTCTTGTAAATTAAGGTAATAACGCACAGATACGGTTGGACGCTGTTCAGACATACTCGGCTTCTAATTTTGCTCATCATGAATGGGCATAAATATTACACTAATTTAAATGGCTACATGTTGTTTTACACAATATGACTATTTTTTACTCTAGAAAGAAATTATAAATATTTTGGATTCACTGTTATGGATAAACACCCATTGCTCAACAGGTAAATTATAAGAACTCAAAGGAATGTAATGTCTTATTTTTCTCGCCTCATTTCTATAGGCTTTTTATTCGGAGTAAGTCCGTTTAGTTTTGCTCAGATCATTACATGGTCTGACAATATTCCAAGTGCTTTACAGCCTTTTCAAAATAATCCTCAGCTTTTAGCCAGTTATACGCAAGGCAATATTTTTATTTATGGCCACCCTGCCGTAAAAACCTCTGTCCCAACATTAAAAAACAATCCTCAGCCAACTGTTAGTTTTAATACTGCTGCGATTATTGTCCCTGCCAATACCCAACGCGTTTCTGAAACATTGACTGACTTTAGTCATTATGTTGGTCTATTTCCAACACTGAAGTCTGCTAAACGCATTGAACAATCGGGCAATATCGTACAGATGAAATATAAAGTCTCGATCCCAACACCTATTCCTGTACTTAATTTCAATGAAGATGTGACATTACAACATCAGATTAAAACCAATAGCATCGCGAGTTTAGTGGTCGATGCGCCGATTCCCTATGGTGTGGGGAAACTAGAGTGGTTTGCACTCGATGAAAATCGAACCTTGATCACCTTAACGCAATGGGGAGATTTGAACCAACCCAAAGGCTTCATTATCAAAAAAATATTAAATGCCATTCCTGAAGTTAAACTTGGAATTCCCAGTACAAGCAATGCATTTATTTTAGAATCTCTCAGAAATCAATTTATTGGACAAAACACGGCTGCACTCAATGCAGGGCAAATGCCGAATCCACAACTCAGCGCAGCTCAATTAGCGAAAATCACTCAACTGATTCAAGCATCCCAACAACCAGTCAGCGTGTTACATGCCCCGACGAGCGTACCGTATACTCACGGACGTGAAGGCATGCGATTTACAACGACCTATCAATTTTATAAACATCCACCACAGCAACTACAGAAATGGTTAAGCCCAGTGTCTTATCAGGAGTTGTTTCCAAGACAAATTAAAAAAGTCGTCACGACACCCATTCAAAACCAAGGACAAAATGCTGATATTCAAGTCAATGTCGGTTTAGGGGTCATTAATATTCCCTTTGCATTTAAACTGCATTTTAACTATCCAAATGACACCGAGAATAGTTTTTATGCCACGGGTGGTGATTTACGTTTTATTAAAGGAAAAATGGAGTTGACTGAGCTCAAACAAGGCAGTTTATTTAAAATAACCACCAGTGCAAAAATTGATGAGAAAGCACCATTTTTATTAAGAGCAATGCGCAGCCTGCCTTATCATGATGTGCTGCCTGCTGTTGGAGGTAATACCGTGTTTGTACAGAAAGTTAAAAACAAAATATAAATTCCAGGCACAAAAAAACCGCTAAGTTAGCGGTTAATTCTTCAAATTGGTGCGCTCAGAGAGATTCGAA